>SKVX01000542.1 GCA_007129225.1 Halomonas sp. | reverse complement strand
TGGGAGATGAATTGGTATCGTCGGGAAAAGACTGGCACTATCGCTATATGATCCCCAGGTTATATGACCCTGCGACAGCGAGGAGACGGCATGGCGATGGTGCTCTACGAACTCTGCGGTATCGACGAGGGGCTGCGCTTCTCTCCCTATTGCTGGCGGGTTCGCTATGCCCTGGCGCACAAGGGGCTGACGGCGGAGACCCGGCCCTGGCATTTCACCGACAAGGAGGCGCTGGCCTTCTCCGGCTCCGACAAGGTGCCGGTGCTGATCGACGGTGATCGAACCATTGCCGACAGCTACGAAATTCTGCGCTACCTGGATAGTGCCTACCCCGACGCGCCGCTGTTGGGAAGCGGGGTTGCAGAGGCGCGAGCCCGCTTCTTCAAGCACTATGCCGAGCGCTCCCTGGCGCCGGCGATGATGCGCACCATCGTCATGGACCTGCTCAATGCCATCCATCCCAGGGATCGCGACTATTTTCGCGAGACGCGGGAGAAGCGCTTCGGCCGTGCCCTCGAGGAGTTTCACTCCCCCGCCAAGGGACTGGCGCAGCTGGATGCCGCCCTCGAGCCGCTGCGTGGCCAACTGAAGGAATCGGACTTCATCGATGGGGCAGCCCCTGCGGCTGCCGACTATCTCGTCTTCGGCAGCTTCATGTGGGCGAGGGTGGTCTCCAGTGCCGACCTGGTTTCCAACGCCGATCCGCTGTACGGATGGCTCGAGCGCATGCTCGACCTGCACGGCGGTCTTGGCCGCAGCGCCATGCGCGTGACCGATATCGAGGGCGCCTACCGCTGAATATGTTGCAGTGCACAAAATGGCTTGCTATGCTGCATTGCAACAAGGCGGTTTCGGAGCGGAACCTGCCTTGATCACCCGAATCGTACTGGAGGTGTTTCATGAGCAAGACCACCGAGCAAGCAACCGCAAAAGCCACTCAGCAGTTCGAGAGCCTGTTTGTCGCGCCGGCCCGCGCCTATGGTTCGCTGACGCTGGAATATTATGAAAAGCTGATGGGTGCCCAGCTGGATGCCTTCCGCACGTATAGCGACCTTAGCCTGGCCCAGGCCCGTGCCTGGATCGACGTCAAGGACGCCGAAGGCCTCAAGCAGGTCGTGAGCGATCAGCAGAAGGCCGTTCAGGATCTGGGCGAGCGCCTCCAGGGCGACACCCAGAAGGTGGTTACCCTGAGCCAGGAGTTCCTGCAGAAGGGCCAGAAGCTGGCGGAAGAGAACGTCAAGAGCGGCCAGAAACTGGCGGAAGAAAACGTCAAGACTAGCCAGAAGCTGGCAGAAGATGCCGTCAAGAAGGTCCAGGCCAGCAAGTAAGGCTACCGGACAAGAGCGCCAGACAGGCTCAGCAGAAACGGGCCAGGCCTTCGGGCCTGAGCAGAGACCGCCATCCTTCGGGATGGCGGTCTTTTCGTAGGTGCTACCGCCTGGCGGTCCGCTCAGCCGGATGATCGGCTCAGTAGCTCGATGACTTCCTCCTCTTCCACCTGGCCGAAGTCGGCATAGAATTGGCCGACCCCCATGAAGCCCTGGGGTATCTCCAGGCAGGCCACTTCATCCGCCACGGCTTCCAGGCGGGCCACGGCGCTGGGGGAGCCGACCCCCATGGCAGCGATCAAGCGCTCGGGGCGGCCGCTCAACGTCCTCAGGGCGGCTTCCATGGTAGCCCCGGTGGCACTGCCATCATCGACCACCACCACCACCCGGCCCTCGGGTGGAATCGGTGGATGAACCGGGCTGTAGCGTGATCGACGCTCCTTCAGCAGCTGGCGCTGATGCTCGACTTCACGCTCCACGGCTTCGGAGGAGAAATGCGAAGCGGCGTCATCGAGCTTCATGCTGCCATCTTCGCTAACCGCGCCGATGGCGAACTCGGGGCTGCCCGGTGCGCGTATCTTGCGCACCAGCACCACATCCAGCTCACCTTCCAGCGCATCGGCCAGATGGCGCCCCATGGGCACACCGCCACGGGGAATGGCCAGTATCAGTGGTTTTCGCCCCTTGAGATGCTCGAGACGCTGCGCAAGCTGCCTGGCGGCATCGAGACGATCACGGAACATGGACGAATCTCCTGAAAGCGATATTCCCTACAGTGTAGTTAGGCAGGCGAGCCATCCGCCAGACACAAGAGCGCCGCCGGGGGCTTCCGGCGGCGCTCCGCTCCTGTGCTATCGCCGCATCAGAGATTGGACTTGGCGTTTTCGCTCTTGGCCGCGATGGCTTCCTCGGGGGCGGGCTCCACCCGGTTCGGCTTGCCCGGCAGAACGGCGTCGAGCAGCAGGGCAGCGAGTGCCGCCGGCACCAGGCCGGACTTGAGCAGCAGGCCGAACTGGCCGGGCATGGTTTCGGCGATCTGCTCCACCGCTGGCAGGCCGATGCCCAAGCTCAGGGCGACGGCGATGATCAACATGGCGCGCTGGTTGAGTTCGCACTCCTGGATAATCTTCATTCCCGCCGAGGCGATCATGCCGAACATCACTACCCCGGCGCCGCCCAGCACCGCGTGGGGCATGGCGGCAACCAGTCCGCCCAGTTTCGGGAACAGACCCATGCAGATCAGCAAGATGCCGCCGATGGTCACCACGTGGCGGCTGACCACGCCGGTCAGGGTGATCAGGCCCACGTTCTGGGCGTAAGCGGTATTGGGCAGGGTGTTGAAGATGGCGGCGAATGAGGTGGCCACACCGTCGGCCATGACGCCACCGGAGAGCTCGCGATCCTTGGCCTGGCGGCCGGCACCACCGATGGTGATGGCGGAGATATTACCGATGGTTTCCAGGCCCACGACAAACATGATGAGAGTCATGCCGATAATGGCAGTCAGGTGGAATTCCAGGCCGTACTGGAGGGGCTTGGGGAAGGCGAACCAGGCGGCGTTGCCGACACTGGAGAAGTCCACCATGCCCAGGGCGATGGCGACCAGGTAGCCGCTGACCAACCCCACCAGGATGGAGGAGGCCTTGAGGAAGCCGCGGCCGAACTGGTGAACGACGATGGTCACCACCAGCACGAACAGCGCCAGCCCCAGGTTGGTGGGGGAGGCGAAGTCATCGGCCCCAACCCCACCGGCAGCATAGTTGAGGCCCACCGGCATCAGGGTGATACCGATGAGGAGCACCACGATGCCTGTCACCACCGGGGAGAACCAGTGGCGGATCTTCTTGAGGAAGGCGCCCAGGCCCACCTGCAACAGCCCGGCGATCAAGGAGGCGCCCAGTACCGCGGCGAGGCCGAAAGTGCCGGCCAGGGGCAGGGCCACGGGCAGGAAGCCGAAGCTGGTGCCCTGAACAATGGGCAGGCGGGCACCGATGGGGCCCATGCCGATGGTCTGGATCAGCGTGGCGATGCCGGCCACGAAGAGCGCCACCTGGATCAGGAAGATCTGCTCGCCGGTGGTGGCGCCGATGACCCCGGCAATGATGATCGGCGGCGTCACGTTCCCCGCGAACATCGCCATGATGTGCTGGATGCCCAGCGGGATGGCCTTGCCCAGCGGGGGCATGGCATCGGGGTTTTGATTGATGGTGCGAGAGGGTTTCTTCAGTGAAGAAGACAGTTTGTCGTCGGTCATGTCGGGCTCTCAGGCTTGTTATTGTATCCAGTGATGTCTTTTTTGGATGCATCGTCTTGAGTTAAATGTACACAATGATCTCTGCTTTGGAAGACAATCGATGGGTATTTTTTGCTGATCGACATTTTTTTCGTTTAAAAACAGCAGGATGAAACAGATATTCTGACCGTTTGGTCATGTCTTGGCGCCTATTGTTCACCCTTGGTTTGTGCGTTCTGCTGCTGGTCGCAGGCAGCGAAGCGACGAAGAGCCGGGGCTGGAGCGAGGCATGCAAGGGTGGCCAGGAGGCCAGGGGAAGCGGCGTCCATGCGAGGGCAGGCGGGAGCGACGGGGGAGGCGCAGCGCCAGCCTATCGCTGGCGCTGAGTGGGATCATGCTTCGGTGCGGGCTTCCAGGCGGAAGCGGGCAATACGGTTGATCTGCTCGATGGCGGTGCGGCGCTCCTGTTCCGGTGTGTTCTCCAGGCGAGCCACGAAGGCGTCGAGTATGGCGTGGCGATCGCTGCCCTTGACGGCCATCACGAACGGAAAATCGAAGCGGGCCTTGTAGGCGTGGTTCAGTCGATGAAAGCGTTCGATCTCTTCCGGGGTGCACTGGTCGAGTCCCGCGCCCGCCTGTTCCCGGGTGGAGTCATCGGTCAGCTCGCCTGCAATGGCGGCCTTGCCGGCCAGGTCGGGGTGGGCGCGAATCACCGCCAGCTGCTCTTCTACCGGGGCGTCTCTCAGCGTCCGCCCCATGGCCTCGGCAAGCCCGGCTGGCGTGTCCTGTTCGTCGCCCAGGCCCTGTTGCCAGGTCAGATCGGCGACCCAGGGAGAGTGCTCATAGATATCGCCATAGTGTGAGACGAATGCCTGGCGGTCGAGGGTGCTGGGGCGCGGTTCGAGGGTCTTTTGGTTCATCGGGGGACTCCGCAATGGTGGTCGGGGAACAGGCGTGGTTTAGCCTTACGGGAAAGTGTATACAAAAAAATTTTGAAATGTACCATCAAAAGAGCTAAAACTGTCTTCAGTATTGCCGTTACCATGATGCCCCGCCTGAGGCGGCATCGCCAGCCAAGCATGGGAGAAACCGATGGGACGACTGACAACGCATGTTCTTGATACTGCGAAGGGCCAGCCCGGCGAGGGGATCGAGATAGCGGTCTACCGGCTGGAAGGCGAGCAGCGCACACGTCTCAAGAGTGTCGTGACCAATGACGACGGCCGCTGCGATGCACCCATCCTGGAGGGAGGCGACTTCGTGGCCGGCGAGTACGAACTGGTCTTTCACGCCGGTGCATACCTGCGGCGCCAGGGGGTGGTGGCCGACGAGCCACGCTTCCTGGACGTGATACCGCTGCGCTTCGGCGTGGCCGATGCGTCCCAGCACTACCACGTGCCGCTGCTGCTGTCGCCGTACGGTTACTCCACGTACCGCGGCAGCTGACCGCGGCGGCATGTGCGGCGGCCTCCACATAGCGGTTCCTGCGATGCCGCCGATGACCCGGTGGTCGTCGCTGGCTGGATGAAAGCGTCGCTCAACAACAATCAAGCAAGGTGAGAACTCCCTCATGCAAGCCTACCTACTCGACTTCGTCAATTTCATGCTGCGCTGGCTGCACGTCATTGCGGCCATCGCCTGGATTGGCGAATCGATCTACTTCGTGATGCTGGACAATGGCCTGAAGAAGCCCAAGGCTGCCGAGGATCGTGAAAAGGGCGTCTTCGGTGAGATGTGGGCGGTGCACGGCGGCGGCTTCTATCACAACCAGAAGTACGCCACGGCCCCGGCCAAGCTACCCGATGAGCTGCACTGGTCGTTCTGGAAGTCCTACACCACCTGGCTGTCGGGTTTTGCACTATTCGTCACCCTCTATATGTTCAACCCGGGCTTCTACCTGGTGAATCCCAATGCCAACTGGGAGTGGGCTGCCAATATGAGCGGCTGGCAGGCCAACGTACTGGCACTGGTGTTCCTGGTCGGCGGCTGGGTCGTCTACAACGAGCTGTGCAAGCGCATCAGCCCCGATATGACCCGCGACGGGGTGCTCAGCATCGCGGTGGCGGTGATGATGGTGGTCGTGGCCTACCTGAGCGTGCAGATGTTCTCCGGTCGGGCGGCCTTCCTGCTGACCGGTGCGGTGATGGCAACCGCCATGTCGGCCAACGTGTTCTTCTGGATCATTCCCGGCCAGCGCCGCATGGTCAACGCCATGAAGGCTGGCGAGACGCCCAATCCGCTGGACGGCAAGCGTGGCAAGCAACGTTCGGTGCACAACACCTATTTCACGCTGCCGGTGGTGTTGCTGATGATCAGCAACCACTACTCCTTTGCCTACAACCATGAGCACGCCTGGGTCTTGATGACGCTGTTCATCTTTGCCGGCGCATTGATCCGCCAGTTCTTCGTACTGATGCACGCGGGCAAGATACAGCCGGCCTACCCCGTGGCGGGCGTGGCACTGATCCTCGTGGCGTTCTGGATGGGGATGCCTGCCGGGCAGACTGCGGTGACGGACAGGGATACGGCAGCCGCAGCGCCCGAGTTCGAGGAGGTTCATGCCCTGATCGATCAGCACTGCGTCGCCTGCCACTCCCGGGAGCCGACCCAGCCCGGCTTTGCCGCACCGCCGGCCGGCGTCGCCTATGATAACGAGGACCAGATCCTTCGCCAGAAGAGTCAGATCCAGCAGGTGGTCGCCAGCAAGTATATGCCGCTGGGCAACATGACCGGCATGACCGACGAGGAACGCGACATCATTGCCGCTTGGTCGGAATGATCCCGTAGCCGCCACTTCCTGCGATCGCCCTCCAGCCCGCCTTATGGCGGGCTGTGTGCGTTACCGTCAGGTTCATTGTCGGCCCGCGATGCGTATACAATGGTTGCCATGATAGGGCATACAAGGAGGGATACCATGAATCAGCGGCAAGGCCTTGCCGATGGCGAAGCGCCGGACAAGGCACCTGCCCGACGCCTGGGCAAGAACGGCGATGGCGCCGAACGCCACGAGACCATCTATCGCTCGATCAGCGATGCCATCATCGAGCATCGGCTCAGGCCCGGGGCGAGGCTGCGCGAGGATGCCCTGGCCGAGGTGTTCGGTATCAGTCGTACCGGTATCCGCAAGATTCTCCAGCGCCTGGCCCTGGAGCAGCTGGTCACGCTGACGCCGCGCCGTGGGGCCAGCGTGACCCGGCCCACCGCCGATGAGGCCAAGGATGTCTTCGATGCGCGACAGATGGTGGAGTGTGGACTGATGCCGGACGTTGCCCGGCGAATCACGCCCGAGGATGTCCGTGAGCTGCGTGACATGGCCAATCGAGAGCGGGAGGCGCTGAAAGCCGGCGAGCAGAGCCGTGCAATCAAGCTCTCAGCCGCCTTCCACGAGCGTCTGGCCCAGCTCTCCGGCAACGCAACCCTGGCTGCGTTCGTCGGCCAGCTCTGCTCGCGCTCCTCATTGATCCTGGCCGTTTACGGCAACCCTGGCCACCTGGGCTGCGAGTCCCATGATCACGATGATCTCATCGGCTACCTGGAGGCTCGCAACGGCGAGCGTGCCGCCGCCTTCATGAGCCGTCATCTCAAGGCGATCGAAGCTTCTCTCTCCATCGTCGAGGAGGAAGCCGAAGCGCCGGACCTGCAAAGCATCTTCGGCGCCTGAGACCGCCAAGCCCACTCCTTGTCTACCTACACAGCAAGCGTCCCGGACCATGGTCCGGGACGCTTGCTGTTTCCACTTGGGGGTTACTGGCGGAAGCGCTGGCAGGGGGCCCAGTGTTGCATCAGCAGGTAGTAGGTAATGCCGGCCGGGACCAGGCTGGCGTACCAGGAGACGGCGGAGAAGGTGAGGGCCGAGACGATGCCGACGGCGGTGGCGACCAGTGCGGCATAGTTGACGCCCTGGTAGGGGCCGGTTTCGTCATACAGCTTGCCGATATCCAGGGTGCGGCGACGAATGATGTAGTAGTCGACCACCAGGATGGCGAAGATCGGGCCGAGGAAGGCGGAATAGGTCTGCACGAAAAGCTGCAGGCCGGCGGCGGATTCCGGCTGTACCAGCTTCCAGGGGAAGGTGGCGAATGCCAGGAGGCCGACGATCACGGTGGCAATGGGGAACTTCAGCTTGAATACGTCCATCAGCACATAGGTGGGCGGTACTACGTTGTTGAGCACGTTGGTGGTGACCTGGGCGAAGGCGATGAACAGCAGGGTGGTCATCAGCAGCGGGGTGTTGTCCACGGCATTGGCAAAGACCTGGATGGGGTCGGCGGTGCCGGTGGCCTCGGATACCATGAAGCCGATCAGACCCATGAACATGGTGCAGGGCAGGATCGACATGGCATAGATGGTGGTCAGCAGGCCAGGCCCGGTTCCCTTCTTGTGCTCGCGGGAGTAGTCGCTGACGTTGAGCATCATGGTGCTGTAGATGCCGAGGAACAGCATGGTGGCGCCCCAGAACGGCATCCCCCAGGAACCTTCCATGGTCAGCAGGTTGGCGGAAAGCTCATCGCCATAACGCTGCACCGTGGCATAGAACATGTAGGTCAGCGAGGCGAGGATGAAGACGCTGCCGATGTTCTCCAGCCACTTGATGCCCTGGAAGCCCATCACCGACAGGCCGATCTGCAGGAACTGGAAGGTAATGAAGTAGAAGATCAGGTTGTCGAAGCCGAACAGTGTCGCCGACACCATGTTCAGTGCACCGGCGCCGATCCAGCTCTGGAAGCCGTACCAGACGATGGCGGGTACGGCGCGGACCAGGCCGGGTATGCGCGTGCCGGCGAAGCCGAAGGCGCTGCGCGCCTGGACCATGAAGGGAATGCCGTACTTGTAGCCGGCTGCACCATTGATGGCCAGGGCGATGCCGATCACGAAGCAGCCGATGGCAATGGCCAGCGTCGCTTGTATCAGGTTCAGTGTGCCCACTACGCTGGAGCCCATGGCGAAGGTGCCGATCGATACGCATCCGCCGAACCAGGCCAGGAAGTAGGAGGGTCGCCCCATTATGCGGGTATGCTGGGGGGCCAGGCTTTCGTCCCCCGGCGCCTTGGTGGCGCCAACTGTCGTGCCCATAGAGATGTCCGGGGCGGCGGGCTGCGCCTTTGCTGTCGGATCGCTCATTATTGTGTCCTCGCAAGGATGTTTGCCAAATTTATCGTTGTCGGTCGCCCGTGCCGTCATTCGGGCCAATCGCTGCTGACGGCTGCAAGTGATGCTTACTGGTGCTTGGGGTGTGCCTGGCCGATGGCTGCCAGGCCGGAGAAGTGCTCGAACTGGCCGGTAAAGGCCTTGGGTCTGGGAAAGGCCAGGTCGCCATGCTTGCTGGTGCCAAGCCCCAGGCCGACCACGGCCTCGGCCAGCTTCACCGCGGCGGTGACCCCCTCTACGACCGGAAGCCCCACCTCCCGACTGATCTCCTCGGTAAGGTCGGCCATGCCGCCGCAGCCGAGCACGATGGCGCCGATGTTGTCCTCGTCCCGGGCCCGGCGGCACTCGTCGATGATGCGGTTCAGTGCCATCTCGCCGTTTTCCTCCAGGTCCAGTACCGGTATCTCCGCCGCCCGCACCCGTCGGCAGTGGTCTCTGAAGCCGTACTGCTGCAGCAGGTGCTCGGCGATGATGCCGGTGCGTCCCAGGGTGGTGACGACGGAGAAGCGCGTGCTGATCAGGGCGGCCATGTGGAAGGCCGCCTCGGCGATACCGATTACCGGCGCGCGGGTCAGCTCACGAGCGGCCAGCAGCCCCGGGTCGCCGAAGCAGGCGATCACGTAGGCGTCGGCGCCTTCACGTTCACCGGCCATGATCTCTTCCAGCACGCCGACGGCGCTGACTGCCTCATCGAAGTGACTCTCGATGGAAACCGGGCCGGCGGCGGGCTGGGTTGCGACGATCTGTGTGCCCGGCGCAGCAATGCGCTGGGCGGCCTTGCCAATTTTCGTGGTCATGGCCTGGGTGGTGTTGGGGTTGATGAGGCGTATCTGCATCAGGAGCTCCGTCTTGCGTTTGTTGTGAACAAAACAAAATGTCTTTGTACACAAGATAGGCGGATGGCTTCGTCTGTGCAAGCACTTCATTGGGAGGACGGGTTTGGATATATAATTCTTTTAAATCAAATGACTAAATTATAAACAGGTGGATGGTGAGCCGTTTTGCCTTGTTAGACTTAAGTCGTAATATCGATAATCCAGGTGGAGGTGGCGACTTCGGGTGATAATTTCTGTATACAATACAGGCCGGCCATTGCCGCCAGCCGGCTCTGCGTCCCCTGAGAAGCCGTCCTTGCACCGATGGCAGCAGTGGAACGGATACGCATGCTTGATTTTTTGTATACAAGAGATAATGCTGTGAGGAGTAAAAGCGACAGCGAGTCCTGCCGTCTCGACAGCCCGGGCCTTCGTGAGGTATAGGGTGATGTCTTGCAATAGGGGTGGATACAGTCTATTTTTAAATTGTATACATGTGGTGTTGCTCGGTGTTGTTGCCAGGTAGTGCCTTGGCCCTGCATGAGACAGGAGGGGCGAGCCAGGAAGAGTGAGCCAGAAAGAACAAGAGGAGCGTCCTTGATGAGCGTAAGCAGTGATTATCCCCGCGACCTGATCGGCTATGGTCGCACACCCCCCCATGCCAACTGGCCCGGCAAGGCGAAGATCGCCGTGCAGTTCGTGCTCAACTATGAAGAGGGCGGCGAGAACTGCGTATTGCATGGTGATTCGGGTTCGGAGCAGTTCCTGTCCGAGATCATAGGCGCGCCCTCGTTTCCCGACCGGCATCTGAGCATGGAGTCGATCTACGAGTATGGCTCCCGGGCCGGGGTCTGGCGCATCCTGCGCGAATTCGAACGGCGTGGCCTGCCGCTGACGGTCTTCGGTGTCGCCATGGCGCTGGAGCGACACCCTGAGGTGGCCCATGCCTTCAAGGAGCTGGGTCATGAGATCGCCTGCCACGGTTATCGCTGGATCCACTACCAGGACGTGCCTGAGCATGTGGAGCGTGAGCATCTGCAGCGCGCCATGGCGATTTTTCAGCGTCTCTATGGGGAGAAGCCACAGGGCTGGTACACCGGCCGCGACAGCCCGAACACCCGCCGGCTGGTGCTCGACGAGGGCGGTTTCCTCTACGACAGCGACTACTACGGTGACGACCTGCCGTTCTGGACTCGCCAGGCGGATAGTCAGGGTCGCGAACACGATCACTTGATCGTGCCCTATACCCTGGACAGCAACGACATGCGATTCGCCGCGCCCCAGGGCTTCAACACCGCCGACCACTTCTTCAACTATTTGCGCGACGCCTTCGACGTGCTCTATGCGGAAGGGGAGGAGTCACCGAAAATGCTCTCGGTGGGCATGCACTGCCGGCTGCTGGGCCGCCCCGGCCGGTTCCGTGCTCTGCAGCGGTTCCTCGACCATATCGAGGCCCACGATCGGGTCTGGGTCACGCGCCGCGTGGATATCGCGCGGCACTGGGCCGAGCACCACCCGGCACCGGCGCGCTGACGTCGAACCCCGACAGGACAGCCTAGCTGCTTTACGAGGGGCGCCGGGGACAGGCCGAAGAGGAGGTCCTTCGCCATGGATGGCGAAGGTAGCGCCCAGGGAGGGGTTCACAGCGCCTCCTCGAAGGCCTGTCGACGGTTCAGCCCCGAGAGACGCACCCGTCATGATAGCTTGAGCGCTATCTTTGGCACTGTTTCAGGACTTTCCATGAGCCAACGCACCTACTACGCCCCCCGCGGCGGACATCCGCCCCAGACCCAGCTGCTCTCCGACAGGGCGATCTTCACCGAGGCCTACGCCGTGATCCCCAAGGGGACCTTCGGCGATATCGTCACCAGCAACCTGCCGTTCTGGGAGGAGACCCGGCTCTGGGTGCTGGCACGACCGCTCTCAGGCTTTGCCGAGACCTTCTGCCAGTACATCATGGAGGTATCGCCGGGCGGCGGCAGCGAGAAGCCCGAGCTCGACCCCGCCGCCGAAGGCGTGCTGTTCGTGGTGGAAGGTGAGATGACCCTGACCCTGGCCGGCGAGCGCCACCGCATGACCGCGGGCGGCTACGCCTTCCTGCCCCCGGGCAGCCACTGGCAGCTGCGCAACGAGTCCGACGCCCCGGTGCGTTTCCACTGGGTGCGCAAGGCCTACGAGTTCGTCGAGGGCATCGAGGTGCCGGAGGCATTCGTGGTCAACGAGAACGATATCGCCCCGACCCCCATGCCCGATACCGACGAGCGCTGGGCGACCACCCGCTTCGTCGACCCAGCCGACGTGCGTCACGACATGCACGTCAATATCGTCACCTTCCAGCCCGGCGCGGTGATCCCCTTCGACGAGACCCACGTCATGGAGCACGGCCTCTATGTGCTCGAGGGCAAGGCGGTCTATCACCTCAACCAGAACTGGGTCGAGGTCGAGGCCGGCGACTTCATGTGGCTGCGCGCCTTCTGCCCCCAGGCCTGCTATGCCGGCGGCCCCGGGCCGTTCCGCTACCTGCTCTACAAGGACGTGAATCGCCACCCGGCGCTGCGGCTTGGGGCTCGCTGAGACAGGACGAAGAGCTTGCAGTAGTGTCGCCGCTCGAGGCTGATCCGGCGACAGGGTTTCGAGAGGGCGCTGTAAAGAGCTCACGCAAGGGGCGCCGGGGGAAGGCCGAAGAGGAGGTCATTTGCCAGGGATGGCAAATGTAGCGCCCAGGGATGGGTTTACAGCGCCTCCTCGCAGGCCTGCCGCCGGAAAAGCCCCGGGACCAGGCTAACTGCCGAATAAACCTGAGGGGCAATAAATGCTGGAACTCAACGCCGAGCCGCTGACGCCGGAGGCCTTCGCGCCCTTCGGTGATGTCATCGACACGCGCACGGCCGACTACTTTCCCATCAACGCCGGGCGCACCCGACGCTACCACGACCTGGCGAAGGTCGAGACTTTGGGGGAGCAGGCGAGGGCACTGATCAGCATCTTCGTCAGCCAGCCCGTCGAGCTGCCGCTGGAACTCGACTTTCTCGAGCGTCATCCCCTGGGCAGCCAGGCCTTCATGCCGCTGCACGAAGAGCGCTTCGTGATCGTGGTTGCCCCGCCTGGGGATGCCATCGACCCGACCGATGTGTGTGCCTTCGTCACCGATGGCCGCCAGGGAGTGAACTACCGGGCCGGAACCTGGCATGCGATTCAGTCGGTGCTCGAGCGGGAGGGTGAATTCCTGGTCGTCGACCGTGGTGGCGAGGGCAACAACTGCGACGAGCATCCCCTGGTGCTGCGCGTCTTCGTCGACTGATTCGTTGCGCATTTTGACAAGACTGAAATAACCCAAG
>SKVX01000088.1 GCA_007129225.1 Halomonas sp. | reverse complement strand
GCCGCTGCCGCGGCACTGGCAGGAAAGGGAGCCAGGGTGGCGCTGGTCGAGCGCGGCGATTTCGCTGGTAGTACCAGCATGCACTCTTCCAACCTGGTGTGGGGAGGCATCAAGTACATGGAGAGCCGGGACTTCGCCCTGGTCCGCAAGCTTTGCAAGAGTCGTAATCACCTGATCAAGAGCTACCCCTCGACGGTGCAGGAGATCCGCTTCTTGACCACCATTTCAAAAGGGTTCCGTTATCACCCACGCTACCTCTGGGCCGGTAGCTGGCTCTACTGGCTGATCGGCAACGGCTTCACACGCATTCCCCGTTTTCTGACCCCTTCGGCGATCAAGCGGAACGAAGTGATTGTTGATGTTGGAGAGGCTATCGGTGGCTTCGAGTATTCGGATGCCTATCTCCACGACAACGACGCCCGTTTCGTCTTCAACTTCGTACGCGGGGCGCTAAATTACGGTTGCGTGGCGGTCAATTACGTCGAATCGTTGGGGGGAAGGCGTGAGAATGACCTGTGGGTCACCCAGTTGCGCGACGTGATGGACGGCAGAACACTTCAGGTGCGCTCCCGGGTACTGATCAACGCGGCAGGGCCCTGGGTGGACAAGCACAACGCCCTTACGGGACAGCAGACCGATTATCATCACGTCTACTCCAAGGGCATTCACCTGATCGTGCCGCGACTGACTGACAGTCAGCGTGTGCTGGCATTCTTCGCCGACGACGGTCGTCTCTTCTTTGTCATTCCCATGGGGCCGAGGACCTGTATCGGCACCACCGATACCCGCGTCGAGAAGCCGGAGGTCGGTGTCACCGAGGACGATGTTCGCTTCGTCCTTGAAAACATCAACAAACGCCTCTTCCTGGACAAGCCTCTGACCACCAAGGACATCATTTCCACCCGATGTGGCGTTCGTCCCCTGGCCGTGCAGGCCAGTGGCAGTGGCGAGCGCGATTTTCTCCAGCTGTCACGCAAGCACGCCATCGACATCAATGGCGATGATGCCCACCTGAGCATTTTCGGCGGCAAGCTCACGGATTGTCTCAACGTTGGTGACGAGGTGGCCGATGCCGTACGCAACATGGGGGTGGCAATCCCCCACCCGAACCATCGCTGGTATGGCGAGCCGCCTGAAGAGGTGCGACAGGAGTTCATGCACCAGGCTGCCTTGATGGGGCTCGATGACATGACGGCTGCGGAGGCCTCGGAGCCATTATCGACACGCCTGTGGCGTCGTTATGGGACCCATGCCCTGGAGATGCTGGAAGACATTCGTGAGGATCCACTCCAGGCCGAGGTGTTGATAGAGGGAACCGAGTATCTGCGCTGTGAACTGCGGTATGCGCAGCGTCGAGAGATGGTTACCCGGCTGGAGGATTTCCTGCGCCGACGCTCCAAGATTGCCCTCGTCGTGCACGAGGATGAGATACGTGACTCGCCCGGGTTGAGAGAGGCCTGCGCCATTCTGTTCGGTGACCAGGCCGACGCCCGCTATGAAGAGTACTTTTCCACCAGTCGCAACGAAGAGGCCGTCCTGCCGGGAACGGGGGAGTGACGCGCTAGGGTGGACTCGGCCAGGGCAGCAATGAAGTGACAGGCTAATTGAAGCCGGTGTCGTTGTGCGTATAATCGCTGTCAACTATCACGCACGATGGAGTTTACCGTGGGCTATCTGATTGGTGTCACTGCACTATGGGCCTTCTCGTTCTCGCTGATCGGCGTCTACCTGGCCGGACAGGTGGACAGCTATTTCGCCGTGCTGGTGCGGGTTGCCCTGGCGGCCCTGATATTCCTGCCCTTCCTGCGGCCGTCGCTTCTGCAGGGGCGGCAGCGCATGACGCTGATGGCGCTGGGAGCCGTGCAGCTCGGCGTAATGTATATCTTCTTCTACCAGTCATTTCTGCTGTTGTCGGTGCCGGAAGTCCTGCTCTTCACCATCTTCACGCCCTTGTATGTCACCTTGTTGGACGATGCGCTGTTCGGCCGCTTCACGCCGTTCTACCTGCTCACGGCGGCCCTCGCCGTGTTGGGCGCGGCGGTAATCCGCTACCAGGGGCTCGATAGCGGCTTCTGGCTCGGATTCCTGGTGGTCCAGGGCGCCAATCTCTGTTTCGCCCTGGGCCAGGTGGGTTATCGCCGTCTCTCGGTGACCTTGCCGGCATCGCTGCCGCGGCATAGTGTCTTCGCCTGGTTCTATCTCGGGGCATTGCTGGTTGCACTACCGGCGTTTGCCCTGATGGGCAATACATCTGCCATGCCCACCACGAGCTTGCAGTGGGGCGTGCTTGCCTGGCTTGGCCTGGTGGCCTCCGGCGTCGGCTACTTCCTGTGGAACCTGGGGGCAACCCGGGTGGATGCCGGCGCCCTGGCGATCATGAATAACGCCTTGATCCCCGCGGGGCTGCTGGTCAACCTGGTGATCTGGAATCGTGAGGCCGACCTGCCGCGCCTGGCTGTCGGCGGAGCCATTATCGTCGGCTCGTTGTTTCTCAACGAGTGGTGGCTGCGCCGGCGGGCCACGGTTGCGGCTTGAGTTTGCCCGGCCTGCTGTCAGCCTCCATAATGGCCGGCCGTGATCCGAGAGGCCAGGGCATGCAAACCTTCAAGAACATCGGTCTGATCGGTCGCCTGGGTAGCACCAAGGTGGTCGACACCCTCAAGCGGCTGATGCACTTTCTCGACGAGCGGGATTACCATGTGATCATCGAGGATCGCACCGCTACCGTGCTGCTCGACCATGGGCATCCGGAAGCCAGCCGCCGAACCCTCGGTGAACTTTGCGACCTGGTCATCGTAGTGGGTGGCGATGGCAGCCTGCTGGGAGCTGCCCGGACGCTTTGTCATAGCGGAACCCTGGTGCTGGGTGTCAACCGCGGTCGGCTGGGGTTTCTCACCGATATCTCGCCGGACGAGCTTGAGGAGCGCGTCGGGCAGGTGCTGGCCGGGCAGTACGAGGTCGAAGAGCGGTTCCTGCTCGACGCTGAACTCTATCGCGATGGCACACAGGTCGGCAGCGGCGATGCGCTCAACGAGGTGGTGCTGCATCCGGGCAAGGCGGTGCGAATGATCGAGTTCGAGCTGTTCATCGACGACCAGTTCGTCTACAGCCAGCGCAGCGATGGCCTGATCATTGCCACGCCGACCGGGTCCACCGCTTATGCCCTTTCAGGGGGTGGCTCGATCATGCATCCCAAGCTGGATGTGATCGAACTGGTGCCGATGTTTCCCCATACCCTCTCCAGCCGGCCCATCGTGATCGATGCCGCCAGCGAGATCCGCGTGCATATTGGCGAGACGAATCAGACCTATCCGCATATCAGCTGTGATGGCCAGACCCGTGCGGTCGCCAAGCCCGACGATGTCCTGGTCGTGAAGCGCAAGCCCCAGCGGGTTCACCTGGTGCATCCCCCAGGCCACAATTTCTACGAGGTCCTGCGCAGCAAGCTGGGCTGGAGCAATCGGCTGGGGGACTGACGTGACGAGAGAGGCTGCAATCGAAGGCTACGATCTCATCGGTGACGTACACGGCTGC
>SKVX01000245.1 GCA_007129225.1 Halomonas sp. | reverse complement strand
TGGCGTTGCAGAAGCCGCAGTGAACGCAGCTGCGCAGGACGCGGTCGGCCTCGCGGATGTGCGGCTTCTTGAGGTCTTCCTCGGTAAAGTGCGTCTGCATGTAGGTTTCCTCGATACGTCTTAGAACGCCGCGTAGAGCCGGCCCGGGTTGAAGATGCCCTTGGGGTCGAGCTCGGCCTTGAGGTTGCGGTGATACTTCAGCAGCACCGATGGCAGCGGGGTAAAAGGCTCGTCGCTTCCCGGCCCTTCACAGGCGCCCAGGTAGGTGGCATGGCCGTCGACGCGCCGGCAGGCGCTGCGCAGGGTCTCGGCATCGATGGCGCTCCTCACCCAGCACTGGGCGCCGGCCCAGTCGTGGATCATCGAGGCTTCTGCTGCGTCGGCGAGCCCCAGCGAGGCCGTGCGATGGGGCAGTGACAGGCGCCACAGGGGCCGGTCGCTAGCCCTGGCGGAGGCGTCACCCTGGCCGAAGAAGTCCAGCTTCAGATCCCGTAACGCGGGCCAGAAATTGTCATTCAGCTCATCGCCGCCGAGACGCTCGCGGGTGGCAGCCACGGAGCTCGGCCCGCCTTCCAGGCGGATATGCAGGGCGCCCTCCAGCCAGGCTGCCGCAGTGATGGGCAGCGGCTCACGGCCCCAGTCGGCCAGCCTGTTGCGCGCCTCCTCGAGTGAGATATCCAGGTGCAGGCTGCGGCTGGCGCCGGGCCGAGGCAGCACCTTGAAGGTGACTTCGGTGAGCAGCCCGAGGGTGCCCTGGGCACCGACCATCAGCCTCGACAGGTCGTAGCCGGCGACGTTCTTCATCACCTGGCCGCCGAAGCGCTGCTCGATGCCTTCGTGGCCGATCACCCGAGCGCCGAGCACGAAATCGCGCACGCTGCCGGCCCAGGGGCGGCGTGGGCCGGAGAGGCCGGTGGCGACCATGCCGCCCACGGTGCTCGCTTCACCAAAGCGTGGCGGCTCGAAGGGCAGCATCTGCCCCTGCTCGGCGAGAGCGGCCTCGAGTTCGGCGAGCGGGGTGCCGCTGCGCACCGATACCACCAGCTCCACCGGGTCGTAGAAGGTGATGCCCCGGTGCTCGGTGGTGGATAGCACTTCGCCCTCGGTGGGACGGCCGTAGAAGCCGCGGGTGTCGCCGCCGACGATGCGCAGCGGGGTGCCGGTGGCACTCGCCTGACGGATGTGCTCTGCCAATGACTCGCTGGCGTCATGGTCATGGGGCGTCGTTGCTGTCTTGTCCATGGTCACTCCAGTCAGCCTTGCTTGGCGGGGTCGGTAGCCGCGCTCTTGATGGTGCGGAATTCCGAGCAGCGCGCCGGTGTGGGAATGTTCTTGCCCGGGTTGAGCAGGCCCGTTGGATCGAAGGCAGCCTTGGCGGCGCGGAAAGTGGCCAGCTCGTCGGGGCGGAATTGGGCGCACATCTGGTTGATCTTCTCGCGGCCGACGCCATGCTCGCCGGTGATGGTGCCGCCCACCTCGACGCACAGTTCCAGGATCTTGCCGCCCAGCGCCTCGGCCTCGTCCAGCTCGCCCGGGGTGTTGGCATCGAACAGGATTAGCGGGTGCATGTTGCCGTCGCCGGCATGGAAGACGTTGGCCACCCGCAGGCCGTGTTGCTCGGACAGGTCGGAGATGCCCTTCAGCACCCGCGCCAGCTCGCGGCGCGGAATGGTACCGTCCATGCAGTAGTAGTCCGGCGACATGCGGCCCACCGCCGGGAAGGCGTTCTTGCGACCGGCCCAGAACAGCGCGCGCTCGGCATCGTCGCGGGCCTGCTGGATACCGGTGGCGCCGGCCGCCTCGAGTACGCGGCGAACGGTCTCGCAGTCGTCGTCGACGTCGGCTTCGACGCCATCCAGTTCGCAGAGCAGGATCGCCTCGGCCTCCACCGGATAGCCGGCGCCGATGAAGTCCTCGGCGGCGCGAATCGCCAGGTTGTCCATCATCTCCAGGCCGCCGGGGATGATACCCGCGGCGATGATCGAGCCCACGGCGTTGCCGGCCTTCTCGATGTCGTCGAAGCTGGCCATCAGCACCTTGGCGGTCTCGGGCTTGGGCAGCAGCTTGACGGTGATCTCGGTGACCACGCCGAGCATGCCCTCGGAGCCATTGAACAGCGCCAGCAGGTCGAAGCCGGGGGCGTCCAGGGCATCGCTGCCCAGGGTCATGTGCTCGCCCTCGATGGTCAGCACCTCGACCTTGATCACGTTGTGCACGGTCAGGCCGTACTTGAGGCAGTGCACGCCGCCGGCGTTTTCGGCCACGTTGCCGCCGATGGAGCAGGCGATCTGGGATGAGGGGTCCGGGGCGTAGTAGAGGCCATAGGGTGAGGCCGCCTCGGAGATGGCCAGGTTGCGTACCCCGGGCTCGACCCGGGCGATTCGCGCCTCGGGGTCGATCTCCAGGATGCGGCTGAAGCGCGACAGCACCAGCAGCACGCCGTGCTCCAGCGGCATGGCGCCGCCCGAGAGGCCGGTGCCGGCACCGCGGGTCACCACCGGCACACCGAGGCGGTGGCAGGTCTTGAGCAGCTGTTCGACCTGGGCCAGGGTCTCTGGCAGCGCCACCAGCATCGGCAGGCTGCGATAGACCGAGAGGCCATCGCACTCGAAGGGGTGCAGGTCTTCTTCACGATGCAGCAGCGTCAGGCCGGGTACGTCCTGGGCGAGACTGTCGCGGATGGCGGTCTTGTCCAGCTGCGGCGCCGCGCCATCGAGTCGTTCATCGTAGAGGATATTCATGGAGACGCCTCATTGAGAGTCATGGCGGCAGAAGTTGTGATCGTGCGAAAGCCCCAATCTGCGCGCTAACCGACTCGCTGTCCAGCTTCCGGTCTGCTGGTATGACCAGTTGTTTTCGATTATATTGGAAAATATTTCCACCATATACCATTAGTCGTTCGATGACAGCCGGTCAATGACGATCCTTCTCTGGCGGCTTGCGGAGATCACTTCATGACAAAGGAATCCAAGGCTCGGGAGGACACGCTTTGGGGTACCACGGAGCAGTTGGGTACCAGGGCATCCGACGAGCTTGCCCTGCCGACGCGCACCCCCGATGCGGTGGCCGCAAGGCTTGAGCATCTGATCCTCGACGGGGTCTTCCGGCCGGGGCAGCTGCTGCCTTCTGAGCGTCGGCTTTGCGAGCGGCTGGGCGTATCGCGCTCTTCGCTGCGAGAGGGGCTGCGCGCACTGCGCAGCAAGGGCATCATCGTGACCCGGCAGGGGCGGGGGTCGGTGGTGGCCGACCTGGTCCCGGGGCGGGACGACAGCCCATTGATGCACCTGCTGCGCGACCATCCGCGCACGCTGTACGATCTCCTCGAGGTGCGTTCACTGCTCGAGGGCGAGTCGGCGAAGCTGGCAGCCGAACGTGCCACACCCACCGACCGCGTGCTGATCCAGCGCCGCTATGAAGCCATGGTCGATTACGTGAAGGAGTGCCCGAACATCGAGGTCGAGCAGCTGGCGCACCTGGATCATGCCTTCCACCTGGCGATCTGCCAGGCGTCTCACAACCCCGTGCTGGTGCATAC
>SKVX01000537.1 GCA_007129225.1 Halomonas sp. | reverse complement strand
TTCGCCCTGAAACATCTGGATGGCCGAGATATTGATCCAGACCGGCAGCGTGGGCATTCCCATCTCGCGCCAGCGCGCCATCTGCCCCAGCGCTTCGTCGATCACCCAGTTGCCCAGCATGCCCATCAGGCCGTGTCGCTCGGCCAGGGGGATGAAGTCGCCCGGCGAGACGATGCCATGCTCCGGATGCCGCCAGCGCAGCAGGGCCTCCAGCCCTACCACGAGGCCGTCGCGGGTACGGTGCTGGCTCTGATAGTGGAGCTCAAGCTGGCCACCGTTGGCCAGGGCGTCACGCAGGCTGTAGACCAGCGCCATCTGCGGCGTGTCCTGAACGTCCAGTGCCGGCCGGAAGCGCTGGCTGACGTTGCGCCCGTGGCGCTTGGCCGAATAGAGCGCCGACTCCAACCGCTGGAACAGCACCCCGGAGTCATTGCCATCCTCGGGTGCCCTGCAGCTACCGATCGACAGCCCCAGCCGAAGCGAACGGTGGTCGATCTCGAAGGGTTCACCCAGGTGTTCCCGCAGCCCGGCAACCCACTTGTCATGGTCGTCGAAGGTGGTGGTACGAATCACCAGGAACTCGTCGCCACCCAGGCGACCCACCACCCCGCCGGCCACATGGCCTGCCAGCCGCTGTCCGAACCGGGCCAGCAGACGATCGCCCTGATCGACGCCCAGGCTGTCGTTGACCGACTTGAAACCGTCGATATCGATGATCGCCATGTCGAGACTCTCCCCCGCGCGCAGGTGGCGCAGACGAGAGGTCATCAGGTCGTGGAGCCGTCGTCGGTTGGGCAGCCCGGTCAGCGGGTCCTCGAAGCCGATGCGTCGCAGGTCCTGCTCGCGGGCCTTGTGCACGGAGATGTCGGTGAAGGTGCCGACGTAATGGGTGATCTGCCCTCTCTTGCCCACCACCGCCTTGACACGCAGCCACTCGGGGTATTCATCGCCTTGCTTACGCCGGTTCCATATCTCGCCTTCCCAGCGCCCCTTGCTTTCCAGTGTCTGCCAGAAACGCTTGAAGAAACTGGAATCGTGCCGGGAAGCCACCAGGTTGGCGGCATTGACGCCGCGCACCTCCTCCTCGGTGAAGCCGGTTATCCGGGTGAAGGCCGGATTGACCGCCAGGATGCGGTTCTCGGCATCGGTAATCTGCACGCCCTCCTCGGAGAGCATGAGTGCCTGCTGCATCAGGTCGGCATTCTGCCGCTCACGCCGCAGCTGTCGCCAGGCATGGGCCAGACCAGCGACCACGATGGTCGCCGCCACCAGGCGAAGGCCCGGTCCAGGCAGCCAGACACATGCCAGCAGCGCAGCCAGTGCGGCCCAGGTCAACGGGCGATTGATCGCGAAGGGTGACCACATGTCGTATCCCGGTCTGGCGAATGAAGGGGAAATCGCGCCCGTGCTGCGCATCGAACTATCGAGTAGAGTATCGACAGATTGCCCAGCCACTTTAATCGCTCCGGCACCTCGCGTCATGCCTGACGTGCAATCACCGGCCTCGGCCAGTAGACTAGTCAGGGCCGCCCAGGGCGGGACGGCCCAAGAGCCAATGCCGCGTCCGCTATACTCGCGGGAAGGCCCACAACAACTGCGACTCGGAACGACTCAGTGACCAAGCAACACTCTTTCGTACGCGAAGAACTGCTGGCGTGCAGCCGCGGTGAGCTTTTCGGCCCCGGCAATGCCCAGTTGCCGGCTCCCAATATGCTGATGCTCGATCGCATCACGCATATCCACGAAGCGGGAGGCCAGTTCAACAAGGGCGAACTGACCGCCGAACTGGATATTCACCCCGACCTCTGGTTCTTCGACTGCCACTTCCCCGGCGACCCGGTCATGCCCGGCTGCCTGGGTCTGGACGCCATGTGGCAGTTGGTGGGCTTCTATCTCGGGTGGCTCGGCCATCCCGGCAGGGGGCGTGCCCTGGGTTGTGGTGAGGTCAAGTTCACCGGCCAGATTTTGCCCGATGCCAAGAAGGTCACCTACCAGATCAACATCAAGCGCATCATCACCCGGCGCCTGATTCTGGGCATGGCCGATGGTACAGTGACTGTCGACGGCCGCGAGATCTATCAGGCTCATGACCTGCGTGTCGGCCTGTTCACATCTACCGCGAATTTCTGATCAGGAGGCTTCCATGCGACGAGTGGTAGTCACCGGCCTGGGCATCGTATCGTGCTTGGGCAACGACCGGCAGGCGGTCGTCGAGGCGCTAAGGAACGGGCGCTCGGGCATTCGCTTCAAGGAAGAATATGCCGAACGAGGCTTCCGCAGCCAGGTGGCCGGGGCCGTGGATATCGATCTCGATAACCTCATCGACCGCAAGCTGCGCCGGTTCATGGGCGATGCGGCGGCCTATGCCTATGTGAGCATGGCCCAGGCGGTCGAGGATTCGGGGCTCACGCCGGAGCAGGTCTCCCATGAGCGAACCGGGCTGATTGCCGGCTCCGGCGGCGCTTCCAGTGCCAACCAGGTCGAAGCCGCCGATGTCATGCGCGAGAAGGGCCTGCGCCGGGTCGGTCCCTACCGGGTCACCCGAACCATGGGCAGTACCGTATCCGCCTGCCTGGCAACGCCCTTCCAGATCAAGGGGGTCAATTATTCGATCTCCTCGGCCTGCGCCACCTCGGCCCATTGCATCGGCAACGCCATGGAGCAGATCCAGCTGGGCAAGCAGGACATCGTCTTTGCCGGCGGCGGCGAGGAAGAGCACTGGACCCTCTCCTGCCTGTTCGATGCCATGGGCGCTCTGTCGACGCACTACAACGACACGCCTGAGAAGGCCTCCCGCCCCTACGACAAGGCGCGTGACGGCTTCGTCATCGCCGGCGGCGGCGGCATGCTGGTGCTCGAGGAGCTGGAGCACGCCCGTGCCCGCGGCGCAAAGATCTACGCCGAACTGGTCGGCTATGGCGCCACCTCGGACGGCCACGACATGGTGGCCCCGTCAGGCGAAGGCGCCACACGCTGCATGCGCCAGGCGCTCGCCACGGTGGAGGGCGATATCGACTATATCAACACACACGGCACCTCGACGCCGGTGGGTGATGTCGCCGAACTCAAGGCCATCCGTGCGGTATTCGGCGACAGCACACCGGCCATGAGCTCAACCAAGTCACTGACCGGCCACTCGCTGGGCGCCACCGGGGTTCAGGAGACGATCTATTCGCTGCTGATGATGGAGAACGACTTCATCGCCGCCTCGGCCAACGTCGATGAGCTCGACGACCAGGCCGCCGGCTTCGATATCGTCACCAGCCGGCGCGACGACGTGACCATCGAACGGGTACTCTCCAACAGCTTCGGTTTCGGCGGCACCAACGCTTGCCTGGTACTCCAGCGCTACCGCGACTGAATCACTGTCGCACCCTGAAAAAAGGCGCCCGCAGCGGGCGCCTTTTTGTCTGCTGCCATTACCTGCCCTGGCTTTCATGGCCCGGCTCATGACGCGGAGCGTACGCTCCGCTGGCGGGCAGGCGCAGGGGCCTCGGGCCTCGGCACTTCGGAAATCTCCCCCAGCCGCGCCTCGATCCA
>SKVX01000403.1 GCA_007129225.1 Halomonas sp. | reverse complement strand
GGTTGTCAACTGCCCTGCCGGTACCGCCCTGCCGGTGACGGCCAACCTGACCCACGATCTGGCCGAGATGCTGCGCCAGATTCCCGAGGTGACAGCGGTTCAGGCCTATGCCGGCACCGCCTCTCCCTTCAACTTCAATGGGCTGGTGCGCCATTACTACCTGCGTCAGGAGCCGTGGCAGGCCGATATCCAGGTCCAGCTGCAGCACAAGCGAGAGCGCCGACGCTCCAGCCATGAGATCGCCGTCGAGGTGCGTGAACGCCTGGCTCCGGTCGCACGCGCGGCCGGGGCGCGGATTCAGGTCGTCGAGATGCCGCCCGGGCCACCGGTGCTGCAGTCGGTCGTGGCCGAGATCTACGGCCCGGATGCCGAGACCCGGCGTCGGTTCGCGCACGACATGATGGCCATGTTCGAACAGGCCGAGCACCTGGACGATGTCGACAGCTATCTGCAAGAGCCGCATCAGGTCTGGCACTTCGAGGTTGATCGTGACAAGGCGCTGCGGCGTGGCATCAGTGTCGATGCGATCAACCGCACGCTGGAGTACGCCCTGGGTGGCGTCATGCTGGGCAGCATCAAGCCGATCTCGATGGTCGAGCCGACCCTGATCGTGATGCAGGTGCCGCTCGAGCTGCGTGCCAACCTCGATCAGCTCGTCATCCTTCCGGTCGAGTCGATGTACGGTGGCAGCGTCGCCCTTGGCGAACTGGGCCAGTTCCAACGACGCTGGCAGGATGAACCGATCTATCACAAGGATCTGCGACCGGTCGAGTTCGTCACCGCCGAGACGGTCGGGCGGCTGGCGGCGCCGATCTACGGCATGTTCGAGGTGCAGCGGCAGCTGGCCGACTACACCGCGCCGGACGGTGTGCAGCCGGTGGGCCACTGGATCGCCCCGCCGCCGACCGACAGCCAGTCAGCCTTCGAGTGGAGCGGTGAGTGGACGGTCACCTACGAGACCTTCCGCGACATGGGCATCGCCTTTGCCATTGCCCTGGTGTTGATCTATATGCTGGTGGTCTGGGAGTTCGGCAACTTCGTGCTGCCGGCGATCGTGATGGCGCCGATTCCGTTGACCTTGATCGGCATCATCCCCGGCCACTGGCTCTTCAACGCCGAGTTTACCGCCACCTCGATGATCGGTTTCATCGCCTTGGCCGGGATCATCGTGCGCAACTCGATCCTGCTGGTTGATTTCTCGAGGCAGGCGATGGATCAGGGCGCCACGATCATGGACGCGCTGGTCGAGGCGTGTCAGGCCCGTACCCGTCCGATCATCATTACCGCACTGGCACTGGTCGCCGGTTCCAGCGTGATCCTGTTCGATCCGATCTTCCAGGGCATGGCGATCTCGTTGATGTTCGGCACGGTGGTCTCGACCCTGCTGACCCTGCTGGTCATTCCGCTCGGTTGCATCAGCGGACGGCGCGCCTTCTGTCCAGCCTCGCTCACTGGCAGTGGCGCGCTGGTCTGTGACGATGGCAACGACCATGGACACGGTCGCCCTGCAGCGGTGCGCAACAGCGTCGGACAGAGGCGTCGACCGGGGCCGATCTCGACCGGCCTCGGCTACGCCGGTCTCTACCTGCAGGCGCTGGCGCTGAGTCTCCTGAAAGGCCTTCGCGACCTGCTCAAGGCGGCGCTGAAGCTGTTCCGCCGGCTGTTCCGGCGTCACCGTGCGGCGCCTGTTCCGCCGCCACCGGCGGCGCCAACGACGCCTGCGGCTCCGGATACGCCAGCGACGGATGAACCGGGCGACTCGACCGAGCCGATGCAGTCGGCGGGTGTGACAGAGAGCAATGCGGTTCAGAACAAAAAATCCAGGGCAGCGCTTCCGGCCACAGCAAAGACCGGGGCTGCGGATGGGGAGGATACGGTGGACAAGCCGGTCACCAAACGGGTACGCAAGACGGCTGCCAAGCCGCGTACCAGGACCGCTGCCACCGAACAGGGGAGAAAGACGGCCGATAAAGGGGCACGCAGCTCTGCTTCGCGTGCATCCAAGAGCAAGACCAAGGCCGATGAAGGGGAGGGCAAGGTGGCCACCAAGGTCGCCCCCTCCAAGGAGCGTGCCACCACAAGCGGGCGCAGCAGTCGAACCCGTCGTGGCATCCGGCTGAAGTCAGCCGAGCAAGCAACCGATTCAAAAAATGACGAAGGCAAGGAGTAAACCATGAGTTCAGTCAACCACGCCGGTCGCACGGCGCCCCTGCGCAGAACGCCACTGGCCGCACTGGTCATCCTGACCCTTGGCGTGACCAGCGTGCCTGCCACCGTCCTGGCCGAAGAGAGCACGGCGGAGCCTCACCCGGAAGGGGTGCAGGTACCGCCGCCACCGGGGCCGTTCCAGTCCTTTGATCAGGGCCACCGCTTTGAGCAGCGCGGAGCCATGGGCGCGCGTGGCATGCATGGCTACTATCCCCCGCCGGGGTACGATCCGGAGCAGCGTCCGCAGGGCCGGGAGGCTATGCCGCAGCAGCCACCGATGCCGTCGTATCAGGGAGGGCAGCACCTCCCGCCACAGGGCTACGGCTACCCGATGCCGCCTGCCGGAGGCATGCCCGTCCCACCGGGTTACGCACCGGCCTATGGCCACAGGCCGCCACCTCCGGGCCATGCGCCCCATGGTGGGCGTCCTGGCCATGCGGGACGCCCCGATCATGCCGGTCCACCCCAGCATCGACCGATGCCTCCGCACGGTCAGCATCCGTATGCTCGCTCACCCGAGCATGAGGCGTGGATGCAGCAGCGCCAGGCGGAACGCGAGGCCTTCCTCCAGGAGCAGGAGGCCGAGCGGGAGGCATTCCTGCGCCAGCAGGAGGAGCGCCGTCGGGCCTGGGCAGCACAGCGGGATGAGCGTTGGGGCGAAACGGCCGAGCGGCGTGGCATGCCGGATGACTTCGGCCAGCGACCGATGGCGCCGCCGCAGGGTTACGGCATGCCCCCGTACCCGGGCTATCCGCAGCAGGGCTGGTCGCCGAGAGGGCGTGACTAAAGTGGTCGCAAGCGATGGATAACGGGTATGCCGATGATTGAGCGTGCAACAGTGACTCGGTGGATGGGCTCGGTAGTGGTTTCGCTGGCCGTCGGCCAGATGGCCGTGGCCGACGTTCAGGGGGGCAACCCCTGGAGCCTCTCACCGGCACCGCCCCCGCCGAGCCCGGCCTTCACGGTCGATGGTGGCCACACCGGGGCTTTCCCGCCTCAGGGCTACCGTCCATCCCGGGGTTCGGACAGCCGCCCCCGGGGGGCTTCGGACTGGCCCATGCCGTCCCATCCGAACCCGCACGCACCCTACCCATGGGCGACCTGGGGGCAGGATCACTGGGTACCTCATGACCATGCGCCCTACGGAGGCTGGCCCTACACGGGGCAGCCCCCCATCGGTGCCCCCCCTTATTCGGGAGCCCTGCCTTGGGCGCCGTCCCACAGGCACTTTCCGTTTGTCGGGTTTCCCTTCCCCTATTAGTCGGGATCCCTAGAGTCCCGTGCACCGGTCTGATTGTCCTCCAGGTCGGTGCCCTGTATCAGGTCGGTGAGG
>SKVX01000032.1 GCA_007129225.1 Halomonas sp. | reverse complement strand
TGTCCAGGGCCATGATCACGCCCTGCAGCGCATGCGCATTGCGCAGGAAGGCGACCAGCTCACTACGCCACAGCAACGCCTCGGAAGGCTCGGCGGTCTGCAGCACCATATTGGTATCCCGTAACAGTGCAACGCCACGTTCGAGACGATGTTCACGTTCGAGCTCGAAGGCGTCCGCACCTTCCACTGCCAGCGAGAACCAGGGGCGCGACAGCCGATTGATCACGTCATCCCCATGGCGATGGGTCACCTCCAGGGAAAGGCCGATGAAGGCATCACGCGACTCGTCCTGCTGTGCACGTCCGCCAACGCTTATTCCTCCCAGCAGGCTCGTGGCTTCCTCCAGTTGCCTGGCCTGAGCAGGCTGCATCGGGTCCCGGACACGCCCCTCGTCATCGATGAGGTCACCGAGAACCATCTCCTCTCCATAGCGGATATAGGGAACCCAACTGGCGTTCGCCAGAAGGTCCTCTGCCAGCGCCTGATCGTGATCTCCCACGTAGAAATCCTCGACCTTGAACTGCTCAGGAATGATACCCACGCGGATGGACTGCATGGCCCGTTCATGTGCCTGAACGCTGTGCTCGAGCAGCGTGACACGATCGAAGCGGCCCTCCTGCCAGCGCTCGGCGACGACGTCAATCTCGTAGTGATGGGCATATTGGTGACTAACGACTGTCAGGCTCTCGCTCGCGGCAGAGGGAGCGTCGACCGGCGCGCTCACTGTGGCTTCAGTCAGGTCGGTGGATACCCAGCGCCCCTGGTCGTCCTCCCACCAGACGCGTACATGCGGGTCGGTGTCTCGCCCAGGTGCAGGGTTCATCTCATCTCCGGCAGGAAAGCCGGGGTCCTCGGCGAGCCGTTCCATCAGGCTGACGGCCCGAACCTGAAGGTCCTGGTCGAAGCGGTTCCACTCGGGAGGATGGGGTGGCATCGAGGACGATTCATTCGAGCGGGATCCCAGGAGTTCCAGCAGCTCCCGCGTGTCATCCGACAAGGTCACCGGCTGCGGGCGGGGACGCTCCTCCAGTGATCGCACAGGCGGCGGCAATTCCTGAGCTGGCATGACTTCCAGACGCACCGCGCGGCCGGATTCCTCGATCAGGCGAGCGAGCAGCATGCCACGATCCAGATGATTGCCCAGCCGGTCCTGGAGCACGCCGAACTCACCTCGCACCAGCCCCTGATAAGGCACATAGCTGGTCTGTTCCCGAACCCAGCGAGTCAGCGACTCAGGATCTCTGCCTTCGACATCCAGCACGCCCGCCACATCGAAGGGACCATGCTGCAGCACATCACCCAGGATCAAGCGTACCTGGCGCTGGGTGGCATGTAGCTCGGCGGTCAGCTCGTCTGCCGTGGGGCCGCTCTCGTCGGCCATGGCAGCACCACCCAGCCAAGGAATGGTAGCCAGCAGCGTCAGCAAGGCATTGCGGATGACCGTCAATATGCCGGCAAAATCGGGTGTCGTCATTGTCACTCCTCCCTCAGCTGGATCTCGACCCGCTGCCGTGGGGCCACATTGAAGGTGTGTTGCCGGCTCCCATCCTGGGTCTCCACGACCAGCTCATACTCACCCACGTGCAGTTCGATGGGGTCATCGTCCACCCTTCCCCGGGCGACCTCGCTCCCATCACTGTCCAGTACCCGCCAGGTGGCCGCCAACGCCTGGGACAGGCCGGCGCTCAGCTCGTCACCGTCGTGGCTATCGAAGTACTCGCCGCCACCACGGGCGGCAAAGCGCTCGAACTCGGCCTGCAGGCCGACCTCATCGATATGGAAGCCGACGATATTGAGTCGAACGTCCACCCCCTCCTCGATCAGGGCCTCCACGGAGGCGGCCACATCGCCGTCGCAGGTTTCCTCACCGTCGGTGAGCATCACCACCAGGCGCGGCTGGTCCTCGTAGCCCGAAAGGTCCTCCAGTACCGCATCAATGGAGGCGGCAAGCGGGGTGCGCGCCAGGTTGATGGCCTGTATGCCCGATACCACCTCTCGCACCTCGTCGTGGTTGCCCGCGCGGGGCTCGACCAGCAG
The DNA here is from genome assembly GCA_007129225.1 of Halomonas sp. Lineage (GTDB taxonomy): Bacteria > Pseudomonadota > Gammaproteobacteria > Pseudomonadales > Halomonadaceae > Halomonas. The sequence goes on along the minus strand of SKVX01000032.1, from coordinate 1,523 downwards.
TTCGGTCTCGCAGCTGTGTGGCTCGGTATGGCCATAGGCACGCAGCGCCACCGGCACCTCATCGGGAATGCGCTCGTCGAGTACCTGCTGGACGATGCGCCGCGCCACATCGATGCGTCGACCGCCCTCCATCCGGCGCAGCATGGAGCCCGAGGCATCGAAGATCAGATGCACCACGCCGCCGGCCACTGCAGGCTGTTCGGGGTCGGCGCTGACCACCCGCAGGCTGCCCGGCTCGGGTGGCTCCTGGTAACGGGATGCGACCTCCAAGGCGAATGTCGTGGGCTGACGAACCTCCTGCATGCCGGCCTCGAAGGCCCGTACAAGGTCGCGGCGGTCCAGGGTATAGGCATAGCGACCGCCCCCCACATTGGCCCAGCTGCGCATCTGGTTCTGGTACCAGCGTGTCTCGCTGGCCAGACGCTGCTGCCCATGGGAAATCTCCAGGGTGAAGATGCGCGGCTGTACCCGCTCCAGGTCGTCCCAGACACTGATGGCCCGTCCCATCTGCTCGGCATCGGTGATCAGGAAGATGACCCTTTCCCGGTCCAGCGCCTCCAGTGCGCGCGTCGCGACCTGAAGCGCCGGCTCGGAATCGGAACTCTCGAAGCGCCCGTCGTAGGCAGCCAGGGTATGGCGCAGAATGCGCGGCTCCCCGCTCCACTCATCGAGCAGCATGGGGCCGCCTAACGGCATCAGGTTGGCGACTTCCTGGTCGGGGTCGAGCCCTTCGGCAAAGCGGTTGATGGCCTGCAGAATCGGGGCCTGAAGCGCTTCCAGGCTGCCGCTGGCATCCCACAGGAAAGCGATGGCCCGAGCCGGCTCTGTGATGTCCAGGCGATACTCCCCGGGGGGAAGGCCAACAGCCTCGCCGCGGCGCCACCCTTCGGGCTCACGCTGCCAGTCGAAAGGCAACGCCTCACCATCGGGCGTTACCAGGCTGGCCTGGACTCTGCCGCGTAGCGTCTCATGCAGCCGCACCACCAGGGTGTTGTGCCCCTCCTCGACCCTCACCCGATAGCTGCGAGTATCATTCGGCTGCGCCAGGCGGCCGGTGACGCGCCCCTCCAGCAGCCGGGGCGCGTCGGGATGACTGGCGTCGTCGTCCACTGCGTCCGGAAGCGCTGATTCGCTCAACGTCAGCTCATAGGGTCCCGCCTGCCCTTCCCTGCCTTGCTCCGGCCAGTAGGCCAGGATCGACTCGCCGCCGCCCAAGGGTGCCGCTTCATGGGCACGGATCTCAGCAGGCAGCCGCCAGCGACGCTCTGCCTGCTCCGGGTCCGGCTCAGGCATCAGTACCTCGAGGCGCAGATAGCGCGCCCAGACAGCGTTTTCCAGGGTCAGCTCGGCCAGCCCCTGGGCATCGCGCTCGAGGTGCCAATCCGCCTGATGCTGCCAGGGGCCAACCGGGCTTTCGGTGCTGGAATAGACTCTTATCGTCTCGATGGACTGACCGCGGTGTTCAGGCGCCTCCTGCCAGCCCAACTGCCCGAGCCTGGCCGCGCGCTGCTGAAGGAAGCCGA
>SKVX01000563.1 GCA_007129225.1 Halomonas sp. | reverse complement strand
CGCCACTCACTGAGTGGCGGGCGTCGCAACAGCGTCAACCCGGTGGGTCAATAGCCGACCAGGATCGCTGGCAGCCCCGTGATCAGCCAAGGGAAGAAGGCCATCAGCAGGCAGGCCAGCACGATCAGCGCCACGAACGGCAGTACCGCCTTGTAGAGGTCGACGATCTCGATACCGGGCGGCGCCACTCCCTTGAGATAGAACAGTGCATAGCCGAAGGGTGGCGTCAGGAAGGAGGTCTGCAGGATCACCGCCACCATCACCACGAACCACAGCACGTCGATGCCCATCTGCTGGACGATCGGCAGCATGATCGGGAAGCTCAACAGCACGATGCCGGTCCAGTCCAGAAACATCCCCAGCAGGAACACCAGAAACAGCATCAGGATCAAGGCACCGGTGGTACCGCCGGGCATGGCCAACACCAGTTCGCTGATCACGGTCATGCCGCCGCCTCGGGAGAACACTCCGGTGAAGGCGGTGGCACCGACCAGCACCAGCATCACCATGGTGGTGGTCTTGCCGGCATCGATCAGGGTGCGGTAGCAGGTCGAGATCTTGCGGTCGCCGAAGATCAGGAACAGCAGGAAGGCGATGAAGACGCCGATGGCGGAAGCCTCGGTGGCGGTGGCTACCCCAGTGAACAGGGCGCCGAGCACCCCGAGGATCAGGCCCATGGGGGGCACCACGTACTTCGCCAGCATGATCAGGAGCTCGCCGGTACTGGTTTCGGCGCGCTCCGCCGGTGGTACCGGTGGGCCATAGGCCGGCTTGATGAAGCAGATGAGCAGCACGTAGAGTGCATACATGGACCCCAGCAACAGCCCCGGGATCAGCGCCCCGGCAAATAGCGCGCCCACCGAGACCGGCGAGTAGCTGGCCATCAGGATCAGCATGATGCTGGGTGGAATAAGGATTCCCAGGCAACCGCTGGCCATGATCACCCCGGAGCTGAGCTCCTTGTTGTAGCCGTACTTGAGCATGGGCGCGAGGGCGATCATGCCCATCACGGCAATCGAAGCGCCGACGATACCGGTGGTGGCGGCGAGCAGCACCGAAACGATGACCACGGTGAGCGCCAGGCCGCCGCGCAGGTTGGCCAGCAGCAGTCGCATGGCATCGAACATGCGCTCGGTGACCCCCGAGTCGTTGAGAAAGCGCGCCATCAGCACGAACAGCGGGATGGCCACCAGCACGTAGTTATCCATGGCGTTGCCATAGATGTTGTTGATGATGGTGCCGAGCACCCGCGGTCCAGGCCCCAGGTAGGCGCCGATCACGGCGACACCGCCCAGCACGAAGGCCAGCGGATGGCCCATGAACAGGCCGACCAGCAGGCCGCCGAACATGACCAGGGTGAGCAGTTCCGGACTCAGGCTCATGCGGCTTCCTCCCGAAGCTGCTGAATGGCGCGAATGACGATGGCAATGGCCTGAAGCAGGATCAGCACCGCGGCCACCACGATGACCCCCTTCACCGGATAAACCGGTATCGAGACCATGCCGTAGGTGGTTTCACCGCGGCTGTATGAGCGCATGAAGAAGCTCCAGCCGAAGGTGATCAGCATCCAGATGAAGGGAACGAAGAAGATCAGGTAGCCGAGTATCTCTACAGCCGCTTGCTTCCTTCTGGACAGCAGACGCTTGAGCACATCGACCTCGACATGGGCGTGATGCCGCAGGCCATAGGCGGCCATCAGCATGAAATGGGCGCCAAACAGCATCTTGGTGATGTCGAAGGCCCAGTCGCTGGGACGCCCGGTGAACAGGCGCAGGGCGATATCGTAGAGCACCACCAGGGCGATGATGGCGATCAGCGGTGCAAGAACACGCCCGAGAACTTCATTGAGCGTGTCGATCACCTTGGCAATCGCATTCATGGAATCAGGTCTCCGACGTCAGGACGAAGAGTGCCGCTCCGGCGTGTGGCCGGAGCGGCAGGGGGGGCCTTACAGGCAGGCTTCGAGCTCTTCCAGGGACGGCAAATTGTCCATGGTACGGCTCATGTTGTACGGCGCGGATATATCGCGCCAAGTGGCGTAGTGCTCAAGATAGCTGACCATGGAGTGGTAGACCTTGGCATGCAGCGGATTCTCGCAGGCGCCACGCAGGATCACCGCGTTGGTCATCTCCTGAATGCGCTCGAGATCCTCGTCGGAAAACTGATGGATTTCCACGCCGGCCTCGATGAACTGCTCGGTGCCCTCGGTGGAGCCGCGCTCGGACCAGGCCAGCGACCAGGCCATGGTAGCGTCGGCAGCGATCTTCAGCTTCTCCTGGGTCTCCTCGGAGAGGGCGTCCCAGGCATCCTTGTTGATCATCACGCCGAATACGCTGGCGGACTGGTGCCAGCCGGGCACGGACCAGTGTTCGACCACTTCGGCGAAGCCCAGAGGGTAATCGACCCCAGGAGTGGAGAATTCGCCGGCATCCACGACACCACGCTCGATGGCCTGGTAGAGCTCGCCCCCGGCAAGAGTCACCTGGGAGCCGCCGAGTTCCTCCAGCACGCGACCCTGGTCGCGGCCGGCCAGACGGATACGCTTGCCCTCGAGATCGGCCAGGCTCTGGATGGGCGTGCGGCCCATGAAGCCTGACTCGTTGTTGGTGATGCCGTAGGGCAGGTAGACCATGTTGTAGTCGCCGTAGATCTCCTGGTAGAGCTCCCAGCCACCCCATTGCTGGATCCAGTTCAGGTAGTCCACGCCGTTGAACAGGCTGGTGGTGGTGGCCAGCGGCGAGAAGGCCGAGTCGCGGCCGGCCCAGTAGCCGGGCCAGTCACCGGAGGCCTCAATGCTGCCGGTCTCGGTAGCGTCGAACACCTCAGTCGGCGGCATCAGGGTGCCGCCGGAGCGAAACTCGATTTCAAGCTCGTCGCCGGCAAGCTTGTTGACCAGCTCCACCCAGTGGCGGTCGATCTCGATCAGCGCAATGTTGTCCGTCCAGGTGGTGGTCATGGTCCAGCGCTCTTGCGCCTGTGCTGTCGTGGCCATTGCCGCGAACGCAATGCTGGCCGCGAGGCCAGTAAGAGCGAACTTGGTCGTCTTCTTCATCTCATGCTCCCTAGGATGTCGTTGTCTTGTCGTAATCGGGAAAACAATGATTTGCCGAGGTGCTCTGGGGTGCCGGAGGCCACTTCGACCGAACGCACAACTCGACAGTAAAGAACAACCTAGCAGGTGTACCTGCCATGTTCGATAGTTTGCTCAAGGAGTGGCCAAAACAGGAGGGAGCGGCAGAAGTGTGTTTTATATTAATAAAAGCCTTTAATTACAGATATTGATATATCATGAATTGATGTAAGTCAAGAAAGCTGAAGAGCTGTTGACGGTAGGTGCCGCCTCTTCTTGCCACCAAAGTCTAAATAAGGCGAAGTCGGTCGGCGCACGACGCCCACGGGGTGAGCCAGTGGGCCTCGTTCGGGTGCCAGGTCATTGCTCGGACGGGATCAGCGTCCGCTATAGACCTGTGCGGGCAGCCAGGTTGCCAGGGGTTCGTAGAAGAATACCAGCGCCAGCCCCAGCAGCTGTATGGCCACGAAGGGTGCCACGCCCTTGTAGATGTCG
>SKVX01000426.1 GCA_007129225.1 Halomonas sp. | reverse complement strand
TGAGCCTTGCCCGCAACTTGATCGATGGTCTCGTGTCCGCTTGCTTTCATAGTCATGATCGTATCTTCCTTGTGGCTGTGTCGACGGGTGAAGATGACCTGTCAGACATGACGCTCATCGTTGCCAATGGTTTCTCTGACTATCTGTTGGTCGAGGGCCGGGTGCAGGCCTGAGCGGCCGGCCCCTTTTTGGGCTGGAGATCATGAAACGAAAAGATATTTCAGCTTAGGCGCAAGCGGGCGACCCTTCGGTGCGCTACCACACACAGCGACGCCGTCCCTGTGATGCAGCGACTCGTGGACCTGTCTGAACAAATGGCTGATCATAAGTTAGGCACCGCACAGACCCGGCATGGGTTAGCAATTATTTTGTCAATATCACCCTGTTTTTAATATGTTCATGGTAAGAGAAAGATCCCAGGTTAAACGAGCGCCTAGAGTGCAGGTCATGAACAAAGATCAATTCAAAGATAGTTCGAGTAAGGATGCGGCTACGGAAATAGCCGACGACACGCGCGCGGAGAAGAAGGGTAAGGTTGAAAATCATGGCGATAAGGATGGCGCCGTGTTGGGAAAAATCAATGAAGATGCCAAGAAGGAAATGAAATGAACGATCCAGCAGTGCTATCACAGAGTAGTTACGCCGTCGCCGATGATATGCAAGCAGGCGCCATGTTGCTAAGTTCCTCCACCATAACTGGTGATGACGTATATAACATGCAGAATGAAGAGCTAGGAAAGATTCAGGACGTTATGCTTGATATAACCGAGGGCAAGATACGTTACGCAGTCTTGGCATCGGGTGGTTTTCTGGGCATGGGTGATCGCCTGTTTGCTGTGCCCTGGAAGGCCCTGAAGCTCGATACGAAGAACAGACGGTTCATGCTTGATGTAGATGTCGAGCGCCTAAAGAACGCACCGGGCTTCGACAAGGATCAATGGCCGAACATGGCTGACGCTACCTGGAATTCGACCATTGAGTCCTACTACGCCAGGTGATCTGATTGCTCAGTAGGCATAGTGCGGAAGGTCCGGGTAGTAGTATCTACCCGGATCCATCGTGCCGACGAGATTATTCTGGCCTTGCCGTCACGATTGCAAATCCTTGCGCAGGGACTGTTCCAACTCCTTGGTCGCGGTGATATCCAGCAGGGTGATCACCACGCCGTCTATGACATTGTCCAGCCGGCGATAGGGCATGATCCGTACCGTGAACCAGCGGTCGTCGCTGGCGGTTATCTGTTTCTCGGAAAATGCCAGGGTGCTCAGGGTGTTAAGGGCGTCGTCGTTAAGTTCCGGGTACTGCAGGGTGGTGGTGAGATCGCCAAGGGGGCGGCCGATGTCGCTTTCGCGAATGCTGATGATCTTTGATGCCCGGTCGGTGAAGCGACGGAGATTCAAGTTCTGGTCGAGAAACAGAATGGCTATCTCGATGCTGTTGAGCAGGTTGTTCATATCGCTCTGAGCGAGGGCGAGATCGTCGAGCTTGGTCTGCATTTCCGCGTTGATGGTTTGCAGCTCCTCATTCATGGACTGCATCTCTTCCTTCGAGGTGGTCAGCTCTTCGTTGGTGGACTGCAACTCCTCATTGGTCGATTGCAATTCCTCGTTGGCTGACTGCAATTCCTCCTGGGAAGCCCGGTTTTCCTCACGCAGGGTCTGAATTTCATCCTGGCACTGTTGCAGCTCGGTAGCATGGGCCCGTTGCGCGACTGTTGTCGACTTGCTTTTGGTGGCCGGGTCGGCATGAGCCTGGGCGATGTCGCGGAATACGATCATCTTCATCCCCCGCAGGGCGGCGGGCTCTCGCAGCGCCTGCACGGTGATATCGACGCTCTGCATGCCGCCGCCGGGCAGTTGCACCTGGAGGCCTTGCAATTGCAGCGGCTCGCTCTGATCCGCAGTCTGGCGCAGGGCGCTGCCGATGGGCGTCCGCAGGCCTTCCCGCACCATGGCGTGAAAATTCCAGTTGGCCTTGCCGGCGGCAGGCTCCAGGTACTTTCCTGTGCGCCCGCTGATGTAGACGATATCACCCTCATCGTTGACCACCACCGCGGCGGGGGCGTAGACCTGCAGTAACACCTGGTCGGCCGCCGCTTGCAGGTTATCCTTTGGCTGGGGGGATGAGTGATTGGCGGGCACGGGAAGCTCCTTGGCTATCCAGGACAGGGGGGGGAGCGCCTTCGCCGGCAATCGGGTGTCACCGCTCTGGGCACTATCCTGGCGCCGATAAAGCCGCAGCTTGGGTTGAATGGGAGTAAACAGCTGAGTGTTGCGCCCTACCGTTTCCGAGCTCCCCAGTAACAGTACACCCCCGGCGCGCAAGCTGTAGTGAAACAGGGGGATGAGTCTGCTTTGCAGGCTCTGATCGAAGTAGATCAGCAGGTTGCGGCAGGAGATGAGGTCGAGGCGGGTGAAGGGGGGGTCAAGTACCACATCCTGCTGGGCGAACAGCACCAGGTCGCGGATATTGCGGTTGATGCGATAGCCGCTCTCATGAGCGGTGAAAAAACGCGCCAAGCGTTCCGCCGAGACGCTGGTTTCGATATCGGCGTTGTAGTGCCCGCGGCGTGCGGTGGCAATGGCGTCCGGGCTCAGGTCGGAGGCGAATATCTGCAGGGTAACGTCATGGGCTTGTGGCAGCTTCTCCAGGACCTCGGTAAAGACCATCGCCAGGGAATAGGCCTCTTCACCGGTTGAACAGCCGACCACCCAGGCACGCAGGTGGGGCTCCCAGGGCTGTCGCGTCAGCAATTCTGGCAGGGTGGTTTCCGCCAGATGCTGCCAGACCGGGGCATCGCGGAAAAAACTGGTGACCCCGATGAGCACTTCCTTGAACAGCAGGTCGATCTCCTGCGGGTTGTGCTGGAGATAGTCCGCGTAAAGCGCCAAGGTGGCGAGTTCGTGGATCGCCATGCGCCGCTCCATGCGCCGGTGCAGGGTGCTTGGCTTGTAGAGGGAGAAGTCGTGGCGAGTGCGCTGTTGAAGCAGACGGAGAATGCGCTTCAAGGGCGTTGAATCGACTTCAGGTTCCGGTTCTACCGCCTCCACGCCGGAGGTGCCTGGGCTGGAGGCCTGGGCAACGCAGGCCAGGATACGGGAGGGCAAGTCGCCAGGCGGGGCAATGATATCGGCACAGTTAGCGGCGATGGCACTGTTGGGCATGGCATCGAACTGAGCCGAGTCGGGCTGTTGCGCTGCCGTGATACCGCCCACGGCCTTGATCGCCTGTAAGCCCAGGGTACCGTCTGAGCCCATGCCGGAGAGCACCACCCCGATGGCTTGCTCCCCCTGGGCGATGGCCAGGGAAGAAAACAGCACGTTGATGGGCAGGCGCAATCCCCTGGGTTCCATGGGCGCTGCGAGCTTCAGCAAGCCGTCGACAACGCTGAGTTCCGCATTCGGCGGAATCACATACACGCAGTCGGGCTCGATGGGCATGCCGTGGGTGGCTTCCCGTACGGGCATCGGGGTGACGCGCTGGAGTAATTCCGGGAGCAACGCCTTATGGGTGGGATCGAGATGCTGCACCACCACATAGGCCATATGGCTGTGGGGCGGGATCCGGGCCAGAAAC
>SKVX01000172.1 GCA_007129225.1 Halomonas sp. | reverse complement strand
CTTGGTATCTCATGCAGCCCTGTTCGTCGCCGGCGAGCGCCGGCGGCTCACTGTAGAATCCCGCACCACCGGGGGGGGCCTCCCCCGGCGAGGAGGTGCCGGCAGGGTAGTGAACCCGCAAGCCTGGCTCGCCCAGGCCGGTATGCCCCGCGCCCAGGCGCTCGACGTTCTCCTCGGTGCCCCAGTGGCGATGGGTGTCGAAGCCTTCACGGATGGCCTCATGGCCATTGGCCGCGTGGCTGGGCCGGGGGGCGTCGATCACCGGATAGCGCTCGGAGCACGCCTCGACCTCTGGAACGCCCACGGAGGCCTCATCGACCGCCTCGGCAAGCACCGGCGCGGTGGGCAGGGCGATCAGGGTGGTCAGCAGGGCGCCGGCATTGTGTCGGCCGGTGAATCGTCTCTTCGGAGGCATGCTGTCTCCTTGCAGATTGGCCGCGACGGTTGGCCACCGCGGATTTTTTCCGAGTGTCGGACTGTCAGCCGCCGGTGTCATCGTCATCCTCGTCGATGGCGGTACGATAGATGTCGTCGCCGAATTGGATGACCGTGCGTACCCCTTGCCAGATCTGCTCCGAGGCGGCGCCGAGGAGTGGCGTTTCGGTGAAACGCACATCCACCGGCTGACCGACGCTTTCCGCGGGGAGCGGCTCCTCGGGTACCAGCAGGACGCTGGCCACGTTCTGTTGCTGGCGCACCCAACTGGGGAAGCCGGCACGGGGCTGTCGCTCCACGTCCAGGGCGACGTTGCGGACCCGGGCGCGTATTGGATTCGATGTGTTGGCCAGGGTGACATAGGCCTGCTGGTTCGGCTCGATGCGGCTGATGTCGCTCATGTGCACCAGAGCCTCGACCAGGACATCGTCCTCCTCGGTGCGAATCAGGGTCATGATCCGCTCGCTTTCGTTGATATAGGTACCGTCGGCACTACTCAGGGCCCAGGCCACGAGGCAGTCGCAGGGGCTGTAGATATTGTTGCTTGACTGGCGTGCTTCCAAGGCGGCGATACGGGAGTTTTCGTAATCCCTGACGGTCTCGAACTGCTCGATGCGTGCCTGGGCGATCTCGGGTGACACCGACTCGAAGGTCATGGTGTCGCCGCTGGCAGGCTGAGCCGAGTTGGCCAGACTCACCTCCTGTATGCCGCCGTCGAGGTGCTCTTGCAGGTTCTCGATCAAGCGGTTGTTGTAGTCTAGCGCCGCCTCGGCAAGGATCAGGTCGGATTCCAGGTCACTGTTCACGACATTGGTCAGGAATTGGTCTATCTCGACCCGGTCGCCGGCCTGGAGATCATGCGCGGCAAGGATGCCAGGCCCGGGGGCACGTATGTCGATGCGTGGCGCGGTGACAGCGGCGAAGTTCGGCTCGATGAGCATGAAGTTGCGATAGGCTGTAGCCGCACCGACCAGCACCAGCAGGCCGATGGCCAGGAACAGCAGGATATAGCGTCCCATCGGCTTGGGTTGACGCGCCGGCGGCGTCGGCTTTGCCACACCGGTCTGGCGCTTGCGCGGGGTCTGAGGGTCTTCTCCCGCCATCAGCCCTTCGATGTTGGGCGAACGGCCGCTGAGTGCGCTGCGTATGACCTGGCGTAGCAGTTCGCGATGAGGCGGCTCAATGTCGGTGATCTCGAAACTGACCTGATAGCCCTTTCCATTGGCGGCAGGGGCGGCGCGCAGGCATTCGGCGCGGAGCGGAACGATCAACTCCGTCGGCCCCGCCATCATCAGCAATGAGGCCGATATCCGCTCGCCCGGCTGGAAGGCGCGGCTGCTATGGGCAGAGAAACCACCCAGGGATACGTCGTTACCGCTCAGGGCGCTGTCGTCGGACAGGCTGACCCGGAAGGGAATGGCAACGCGTATATAACCTCTTTCATCACGACGTTCATGCTGGACGCGATCCCCTTTAGTCAGACGCACGGAGTCCTGGTCGCCGGGTTCTGGGACTGATGAACCCCCTTCGGGTCTGCTTCCCCCGAGGGTGGGCTCGTGACGTTCTTGGTCGTCGCGGGGAAAGTGATCAGCCATCCTTTGGTTGCTCCTTGGTTGAGGGTTCGGTTGCAGCGACGTCAGCCATGACGCCTGGCTCGACCCTGAGATGTATATTGACGAGTGTCAGGCTCTGTCCGTTGAGCATGAGGGAGCAACTGGACTCGATCGTGCAGTGCACCGAGCCGTTCAGCGGCTCCCCATCCGGCCCCTGCAGGTAGTCAGCGACATCGGGGGGAAGGGCCAGGGACGCAGTGCCGGCCACGCCACGGATCTGGTCGGCCATTACACGGCGCTCGTCATGCAGGCTCTCGAATAGGGTGCCGTCCAAGCGATAGCGGCCCGCGGGCATCTGCACGGTGCCGTTCCCCGGTGCATCGGCAATCGCCGCAGAGAGCCATCGGTCGAGCCGTTCGGGCTGTTGCGAACGCTGCCAGCCCTGATCGCGCACGATCGACAGGGTCGTGCGGTCGGGAGGTTGCATCACGCCGGTGGAAAGCATCAGGGCAAACAGCAGAACGCCATAGGCGAAACCGTGCAGGACATGCCCCATGCGCCGCTGGCGACGCGCGGCGACGGGGTGGTCGGGTTCCCCGGTCGATATTCCCTGGCGTGTCCACTTCTGGCGGTTGAAGCGAAAGCTGACATAGGTCTTCAGCATCGCGCCCCACACCTGGTTGTAGTAGATGAGCGGAATCCACAGCAGGCTGTAGCGTCCCCGCTGCCAGGCGAGAATCAGCGTGGCGATACCGCGGGTGAACAGGATCCAGAGGATGTAGGCAAAGAAGAACGAAGGGCGTACGAACAGCGACACCAGGGTGACGACGGTGGGGCCGACCAGGGTTGTCCACATGGAGATGCGCTGGTCCACCAGGCTCCACCAGGTGAACAGGCCCATAGGGCGAGGCCCCAGCCCGATCGCCCGGTTACTGGTACGCAGCATGTTGCCGTACCAGCGCCGCATCAGATCGGTGGTCGAGGCCAAGAAGCGCCGCCTGTCCGGGAGCTCCTCGAACCCGGTGACATACACATCGGGCAGGTACATCATTCGCCAGCCATTCTTCAGCAGCCAATACCAGGAGGACTTGTCGTCCCCGGAAAGGAACTTGAAGTTGCCGAATCGCCAGTGGTCGACATGATCGCTCTCGATCAGCTCGATGAAGCTCGGCTGTGTGGCCAGGTCAGCGCGAAAGACGCTGTAGCGTCCGGTCAGCACCAACAGGCGTCGGGATACCGACATCGAACTCATCACCAGATGACGTTGGGCGTAGCGCAGGTCATACCACTCACGGGTCGCGTCGTTACCGGTGACTTCGGCACGGTTGTTGGTCGTCAGCGCCCCAAGGTCTTCCTGTGACTGGAAGAAGGAGAGGGAACGCCTCAGCGTGCCGGGCTCCAGTCGGATGTCGCCATCCATGGAGACCAGCAGGGAGCCGGGTGCCGGTAGTCGCCGGGAGATGGCCCGCAGTACCTCGGCCATGGCCGAGCGCTTACCGTCCCCCTTCTGAAACATGTAGCGGATTTCAATGTTCTCGGGCCAGCCGTGCTCGTCCATGACGTGGGTGATGACGTCCACGTCGGTGCGGTCCG
>SKVX01000459.1 GCA_007129225.1 Halomonas sp. | reverse complement strand
CGCTTGATCGCTTTATCATACTGGCTGACTTTCACGTCGCGGACGGATACGCCGACCATCGTGCTGGTCCAGACGCCGAATAGGGCGCCAAAGACCACCATGGCGAGGGTGATCCAGACAATATTCGTGCCCAGGATGATGAAGTGGGCGACCAGGCCAAGCACGAAACCCAGCACGGCCCCGGCAATGGCGCCACGTTTCCAGGCATTCGACGCTCGCTCAATCGACCATGCCATGCTCAATGCCCGCCAGGATGCCGAAGAGGCGGAGACCATCGCCCGAGCCGGCATCGCCGGGGCCATTACCATTGCCACCAGCATGGCGGGACGGGGCACCGATATTTCTCTGGACGAGACCGCCAAGGCAGCGAGAGGGCTGCATGTGATCATTGCCGGCCACCATGATGCCTCCCGAGTCGATCGCCAGATTGCAGGCCGCAGCGCTCGTCAGGGGGATCCCGGCAGCGTGGAGTTCGTCGTGAGTGAGGATGATCCGATGCTTGGCGAACTGGATGGCTGGCAACGCTATTTGGGCAAGCTGCCTGCTCGGCTGAAACGCGCGCAGCAGCGTCGCGAGGCCCGGCATGCACTGGAGCGCGCCAGGCTGCTGGAGGCGGACTGGCGTGAAGATGAGCAGCTGGGCTTCAGCGGCAAGGCCGAATAAGAATACGACGATACCATGACAAGAATGCTCTACCACCTGACAGGAATTTCCATGACGCCCACTCTTAGCCGCTTTTCCATGCTGTCGCTCCTCCTGGGTGGCAGCCTGTTGGTTACCTCGGTCCAGGCCGATACTGTCATGACCGAGCCGGGGTTGGGCGAGATCAGCTGCCTGGTCGAGCCCGGACGCCAGGCCACGCTCTCGACCCAGGTTCCCGGTGTACTGTCGTCTATAGAAGTCGCCCCGGGAGCGTACGTCAGCCGTGGCGATACCCTGTTCGTGCTCCGTCGTGAAGCGGAGCAAGCCAGCGTGGCACTGGAAAATGCCCGGGCCGATTATGCCTCGCGCCGTGTGCAGCGCAATCAGCGCATGATCGAGCGTGGCATGCTCAGCGAGAGCGAGCGTGACGAGATCGACACCGAGCTGAGGCTTGCTCGGATGCAGGTGAAACTGGCCAACGCCCGCCTGAACCAGATGACGACCCAGGCTCCCTTCGACGGGTTTATCGTGCAGCGACATGCGGAAGAGGGTGAGTACATCGATGCCACCCCTGTGCTCGATATCGTTCAGCTCGACCCGCTGCGTATCGAGGCAGTATTGCCGTTGATTTCCTATGGCGCCATCGAGGCGGGAGACAGCATCGGGGTGGCGTTGCACGCCCCGGCTAACCGGGACGTCACCGCCCGAGTGGAGCGAGTGGATCGGGTTATCGATGCCTCCAGCGCCACTTTTGCTATTGGATTGACGCTAGACAACCCTGATGGCGATATTCCTGCCGGTATCAACTGTCGCCTGCATCTTCCCTAGTTGATACTGGCGTTGTGGTGGCTGTAGCAGGACGTCGAACCGAGCGCCCCTGCAGCTTTTTCCACCGAGGGTGCTACGACACTGTCGGAGGAAGCTTCAGCTCCGGTCCGACGCGTCGGCGACTGAACACCGCCGAAGGTCCTCCGGCGGTGTTCAGTCTTGCCAACGTTCCTCTTCCAGCTCCTTCTCCATCACCTTCTCGATCAAAGCGGACTGTCGCGGTATCAGGCAGACTTTCAGCCCAAGAGGGCGGAAGACGCGGTTCATCACTTCGAGCGTGACGTTGCCCTTGTCGCCTTCCATATCGGAGAGTGTGCGTCTGCTGATGCCTACCAGCTTTGCATAGTCGTTCTGGTTAAGGCCGAGCACATCGCGCCTCAGAATCCGCAGTACATCCCCTTCACTGATTTCCCCAGCCAGCAGCCGACGAGTGGCTTCGATCAGTTTTTTTTCCCGCTCGTCCGGGGTCAGGTTGTGTCGTTTCATGTGAGCCTCCAGCGCTCGAGGCGGTGATCTAGAGTGCCCAGCCCTACAGCAGGCATGGTCAGTATTCGCTCCGGTACGCCACGCGCGCGCAATCTCTCTTGCAGGCCGAGCAGTCTTGCGGCCAGGTCCTTGAGTTCGCTGATTGACTGCTCGGCAGGCACCAGGTCATCCAGGGCGTGGGCAATGGCGATCCAGTCGAAGTCCCCCCCCTCTTCGAAGGGGGAGCCCCATCGCGTTGTACGCGTTACTCCTTCGGGATCGGCTTTCATTGGGGCGAAGTCGTAGACGGGGGCGTGCCAGATTCCTTCCGGCCGCTTGAGGATGGCCGCATTGCGCCCGTGATTGTCGGAATTGCCGAATGCCACATTGAGCAAGTCTCGCCTGAGCCACTCCATGACGAAGCTCGTCCGGTCGAATGGCTCATTGAGCTCCTGAACTCGGTACTGGTTCTCAAGCAGCGCGACCAGATGGCGAATGACCAGAAAGTGATTGAGGTGGCTGCCGGGGGCGGCGCCGAAAAGTGAATAGATGGATTCCAGGCCGAAGCGGGTCAGACCGTCGGCTGCTTGAGTGACGTCGAAGCGGGGCAGCCACAGGGATGGGTAGCGTTCGCCTTCGATCAGCTGCATGGCATCCGTATCTATGGTCTCGATACCCAGGCCAGCCAACTCCTGATAGTAGGCGAATTCCGCACGAAGGATATCGCAATCATCCTGGCTGCGCTTGCCACGGGGAAACTTGACTAGGAAGTGCTTATCAGGATTGTGTGAATCGTCCTGCCAGGTGTCTATCCATATCGCGTTATCCTGGCTGCAGCGGAGCAGCAGCTTTGGCGCTTCTCCACCTGCGCCTGTAGCGCCGCCGCTGGAAGCGCCCATTTGTTGTGCGTATTCCAGGAAGTCACCATGACGGTCGATGACGTCTTCGCGTGTGAAGCGCCTCACATGCAGCTGCGAGCCGCTCGCTCTCTCGGGTACGGCTTCCTTGATCCTGAGATTGCCAACCGGTGCGATGGTGCCGTGCCTCAGCAGTTCGCTGTCCTGTCGTCTCGTTGGTAAGCCTTGTAGCCTAAGGGCGGAAATCCAGTAGCGGCGGCTGGCGCCGGCCGGCATGATATCTTCCAGGAAGCCGAACCAACGCTTGCCGTGGTGCTTCATCATCAGCTCCACGGGGAGCGTCAGGCTGCAGGCATGCTCATCGTCTCGCAGCATCCATTCCAGGGCGTAATCTTGTAGATAGCCCAGGTGGGCCGGGCCATGGGTGCCCATGTCGGGCTGGGGCACCTCCAATTGGGCGGCATCATGCCAGTGGTGATCGTGATAGATCTGAAGCGTAAGGCGCATGAGGCGTCCTGATGACCATTATTGTGCTCAATAGTAGCGCTTTCCGCAAAACATGAGAAGTATAGTGCTCAACTTTTATATTGATCGATATAAGTGCGCAACTTTGTGCGCATAAGACGTGGGAGCCATTGCCGGGCGTTGCAGCCTCCACCAAGGCGCTCATACCTTGTCGATCACCACTTCCGGGTGATGGCGTTTAATCGCAGCTTCGAATACGTCTTGCTTCTCTCTGGGCACATCGATGATCAGCAGCATCGCACCTCGCTTGATCGCTTTATCATACTGG
>SKVX01000388.1 GCA_007129225.1 Halomonas sp. | reverse complement strand
GTGCCTTCAGCGCCTCCACGTCGGCCACGGTACGCACCGGCTTGCGGAATTTCGGCCCCTCACCGGTCTCGAAGTAGAGCCCCAGTCCCATGGCATCGGGAATGGTCAGAATGTCCGAGAACAGAATGGCGGCATCCAGCGGATAGCGCTCCAGCGGCTGCAGCGTCACCTCGCAGGCCAGGTCGTGGTTGCGACACAGGTCCATGAAGTCGCCGGCCACGGCACGGGTGGCGCGATATTCCGGCAGGTAGCGGCCGGCCTGGCGCATCATCCATACCGGCGTGCGGTCCACCGGCTGACGCGACAGGGCGCGCAGAAAACGATCGTTCTTGAGTTCCATGCAGGCAGTCATCCACAGGAAATGTCGGGCTATTGTACCGCATGATTTTGCACAGGGCTTGACCGAGGCCAAGGGAAAACGAGAACGCCGCTCGGCAAGCCGCACAATCGTGAGCCCCGACGGCGTTCCTGTTAGAATAGCGGATTCACTTCCGGCATCGCCGTGGTCTTTCACCGAGGTACCCCGTGACGATTCGATTCATCGCCGCCTCCCGGCTGCCCACTCCCTGGGCCACCTTCACCATGCATGGCTTCGAGGACGATGCCACCGGCAAGGACCACATCGCCCTGACCCTGGGCGACGTGGCCGATGGCAAGCCCGTGCTGGGGCGGGTTCACTCAGAATGCCTGACCGGGGACGCCCTGTTCTCGATGCGCTGCGACTGCGGCTACCAGCTGCAGGAGGCGCTCAAGCGCATCGCAGACGAGGGGCGCGGCGTGCTCTTCTACCTTCGCCAGGAGGGGCGCGGCATTGGCCTGCTCAACAAGATCCGTGCCTATCACCTGCAGGACCAGGGTGCCGACACCGTGGAAGCCAACGAACAGCTCGGCTTCAGTGCCGACATGCGCCGCTACGATCTCTGCGTGCCGATGCTCGACCACCTGGGCATCCATGGGCTGCGGTTGATGACCAATAACCCGCGCAAGGTCGATGCCCTGACCCAGGCCGGCGTCACCATCATGGAACGCGTGCCCCTCACCACCGGTCTCAACCCCCATAACGAACACTATCTTTCCACCAAGGCCGGCAAGCTTGGTCACATGATGGCACTGGGCGACTTCACCCAGGCCGACGACGTGGATATCGAACGCAAGCCCTGAGCCGGACCACGACAACGGGCGCCCTTCTGAGAGAGTGCCATGCCGCAGAGCCAGCATCACCACAACGTCATCGAGGAGCTGCTCAACAGCATCAGTCACGGTGTTGGCGCCATTCTGAGCCTCGCCGGGGTCGCCGTCTTGATCGTGCTGGCCAGTTTCGCGGCCCATGTCGACCCCTGGAAGATCGTCGGCATCAGTCTTTACGGCGTCAGCCTGGTGCTGCTCTACACCGCTTCGACCCTCTACCACGGCATCAAGCATCCCCGGCTCAAGCGACTGTTCCAGCACCTGGACCACTGTGCCATCTACCTGCTGATCGCCGGGACCTATACGCCCTTCCTGCTGGTCAACATGCGCGGCCCCACGGGCTGGACGCTGTTCGCCATCGTCTGGTCCCTGGCACTCGCCGGGATTGCCTGCAAACTCGCCTGGCCTCACCGCTTCACCGTACTGCGGGTGGCGATCTACCTGATCATGGGCTGGCTGATCGTCTTCGCCAGCGGCGAGATGTCGGCCAGCCTGTCAACCAGCGGCATCGTCCTGCTGGCTGCCGGCGGCATCACCTATACCCTCGGCGTGATCTTCTTCGCCATCAGTGCGATCCCCTACAACCACGCCATCTGGCACCTGTTCGTGCTCGGCGGCAGCACCTGCCACTACTTCGCGGTATATGCCGCGGTGCTGCCCCACGGGATCTGACGGGAGAATACCAAACGCCGCGCGACTCAGCCTGGCTCGACCACCGGCTTCTCGCGCTCGATGGCCCTGGCCAGCGCCGGGCGCGACATGCAGCACTGACGATAGTCGTTGAGCCCTTCCGGCAGGCGGTGCTTGAACTGCACGCCCCAGCTCAGGGTGTGGGCCAGCAGCACGTCCGCCACGCTGAACCGATCCCCGACCAGCCAGCCCTCTCCGTCGAAGCGACGCTGCACCGCCCCCAGCGCCCGCTGGAATTCCCAGGCCGCGGTAGGCAGTACCGCCGGCACCCGCTGCTCCGGCGGCAGGGCGAACTTGTGCTTGGCCTGGGTCCACAGCGGCTGCTCCAGTTCGCTGATCACGAAGCTCAACCACTGGTCGACCCGGGCCCGTCCCTCGATGGAGGCCGGCAGCAGGCCATCCGGCTCGCCATGACGCTCGGCCAGGTAACGACAGATCGCCGTGGACTCGAACAGCGTCAGCTCGCCGTCCTGAAGCACCGGCACCTTGCCGTCGGGGTGGCGTGCCAGGTGCGGCTCGCCCTGCCCCTCGCCAGCCATCATGTCGAGAGAATGGTATTCGTAATCGACCCCCAGTTCTTCAAGGACCCAGGCCACCCGTAGCGAGCGGGAATTGGGGAAGCCATACAGCGTGATCATCAGGAAACTCCTTTTATTGGTGAGAGCGGCGAGACGCTAACAACGCAGCCGCTCCAGCCGCGCATAAAGAAATTCGGTGAAGAAGCCGTGCATCAGGAAGCGCTGGCCCAGGTTCCAGGGGCCGACCAGATAGTGGGGATACTTATTGTAGGCCATCTCCGCCAGGCTCGGGTCCCCTATCAGTTGGCCGATGCGGATGGCGATCGACTGGTCGAGGTTGAAGCCGTTGATGGCGTCGCGATACTCCTCGCGGGTCAGCAGCAGGCAGAACAGGCACATGAACAGGGCGTGGGCGCTTTCGAAGTCCAGCACCTGGGTACGCCGTCGCGGCAGTTCGAAGGCCTCATCCTCCAGCGGGCGCCAGTGCGTCCAGTCGATGGCATCCGGCGCCAGCGGTGCCGGGCGCTGCTGCCAATGGCCCATCTCCTCGATCACCCGGAACAGCTCCTGGTCGTGCATGACGAAGCTGGCGTCGAGCATGTCGTCGATACGCCGAGGGTAGAGCGCCAGGGGCTCGACCGTCACCTCCGGGCTGTTGTCGATGAGGAAGTTGAGGATATTGGACTCGGTGGCGAAGTGGCGCAGGATCAGCTGGTTGGCGCTGGGGCTGACGAAGTGGGCGCAGAACCAGCAGATCAGCCGCTGCAGCAGGCCATGGGCGCGGAACTGCGACAGCGGCAGGCGCTTCACGAACCAGATCAAATGCAGCAGCATCGCCAGCAGGAACTGCAGCAGCGGGCGCAGCGACCAGCGCGTCGGGCTCTCGATGTCGCTCAGCCATAGCCGCACCGCCTCGGGCTGAATCGGCAGCGAATCGTCGAACTCCAGCGCGCGAAGAAACGGGCTGCGTGGCCTGTGCCGGGCATCAGCCATGGTCGACCTCCTCCAGTTGCAGAGCGTAGAGCCGCGCCACCACCCGCGCGGTGCGCAGGATCGACTGCTGGTCTTCCGGCGTGCGACACACCCGGTCGATCAGCGAGTAGAGCTTGTCCAGGTGGGCGTCGTCGTTCTCGCCGTGATAGCGCATGAAGCGGGTGTAACGGCCGTCGCCATCGGTGGCCTCGTCGATCCGCCG
>SKVX01000478.1 GCA_007129225.1 Halomonas sp. | reverse complement strand
TGCAGGATGAGGTGTCGCTGCTTTCTGACCAGCAGCTCGTGCGGCTCGCCGGCGAGGCCGCCTTCGAGCGCGGCGTGGAATATTTCCGGCAAGGCCAGGTGCTGGGCTGGAACCGGCAGGGGAATACCGTCACCGCCCAGGTCGTGGGTAGCGAGAGCTACCAGGTAACCCTGCGGCTCAACCCCCGTGGCCTGGAAGGTGGCTGCGACTGCCCGGCCTCCGAGGGCATCGATTTCTGCAAGCACTGCGTGGCCACCACCCTGGCTTACCGGGCGGATCAGGCGGAACAGCAGCGCTTGATGGCGGACGGGGAGAGCGGCCGCTTGCTTGCCTATCTGCAGCAGTTGGACAAGGTTTCTCTGGTGGAGGCGCTGGCCGAGCTGATCGAGGAGGATCCGGTGCGGCGGCATCAGTGGTCGCTGCGTGCTGATGCGGTGCTCGGCGTGCTCGATCACAAGGCGCTGAAGAAGCGGATTACCGCGGCCTTTCCCCTCAAGCGCAGCCTGCACCGCTATGGCCAGGTGCGACCCTATTTCGCCAAGGCGGAGGCCGTGGTCGATCAGCTTGCCGAGCACGCACCGCAGTTGCCGCCCGATACCTGCCTGACCCTGGTGGAGTACGCCCTGTCGCGGCTGGCGCGAGCGCTCGAGACCATCGACGACTCGGGCGGCTTTCGTTTCTACTGCGAAGAAACACTGCAGACGCTGCATGTGCAGACCGCCCAGCGGCTCGACTGGTCTGGCGAGAAGCTCGCGGCGCACCTCTACGAGATCGCCTTTGGGGAGAGCCATGATCTCTACCCGAAGATTCCCGATGCCTACACCGAAGCCCTGGGCAGCGAGGGAATGGACGCCTACCTTGCCCTGCTGCAGCAGGTCTGGGACGCTTTGCCGAGCCTGCCCGCCGACGCGCGCTGGTCGAAGAAGTTCCGCTACCAGCGGCTGCGCGAGCCCCTGCTGAAGCGCGCCGAGGCGCGTGCCGACGTCACTACCATCCTGGCGCTGCATCAGAAGAGCGCCACCGATGTGCAGGACTACCTGAAGATTGCCGAGCTGTGCATTGTTCACGACGCCTGGGACCAGGTGGAGCTGTGGCTGGCCCGGGCGGCCAAGGCGGAGGACAAGCGCTACCCTCACTGGCGGCGCGAGCGCGAGCGGCTATGGATACGCCTGTTGCTGCATCGCGGCGAGGTCGAGAAGGCGGCGCAGCTGCAGTGGCAGATCTATCAGCAGACGCAGCAGCTGGAAGATTACCGGCATCTGCTCGAACTGGCTGATGAACATGGCCTGGCCACAGATTATCGCCAGCGTGTCCATGATTGGCTCAAGGAGCAGATCGACAAGGCACCCGAGGCGCCAAGGGGGTATGCGCCCCAAGTGGTCAATAGCCTGCTGGAGATCTACCTGTGCGAGAACCGCCTGGAGGAGGCACTGGCATTCAGCTCAGGCCGGCCGGTGGCCGGCGGGCTGTTGCTGAGGCTGGCCCAGCAGCTGGGCAATCCCGGCCAGGGTCTGCCGCTCTATCTTCGCCTGGCCCGTAGCGAAGTTCGCAACACCGACAACAGGAGCTACCGCAGCGCCATTGCCCAGCTTCGGGAGCTGCATGGCTCACTCGAGACGGTGGAGCAGCACCGGGCATTTGCCGTGGCTCTGGAGGAGTTGCGCACCGAGTTCAGGCAAAAGCGGAACTTCATCAAGTGGCTGAACGAGGTCTTTCCGGAATGAGCCCGAGTTCAGGTCGTCGGAGAGGGGGCGGCGAATGGGTGCCACGCTTCGCAGAAAACGAGAGACAGTCATGAAGCCATTTTCCATCCTGCTGATCCGACTGCTGGGTCTCTATCTCTTCCTGAAAACGCTTTTCTCGATACTTCCGGTACTGCTGGGGCCGACGGCCGGCGAGCTGTGGAGCGATGAGATGTTGCCGATCCTCGTCGCCATGGTGATGGTGCCGATGCTGGGCGGCGTATTGCTATGGTGCTTCGCCGGCCACCTTGCGGGCAGGCCGCATGGCGATGGCGAGGTTCGTGTCAAGGATGACGACCTGGTGCGGGCCGGTACCTTCCTGATTGGCGTCTATCTGGTGGTGCGCCACGTCGGCGTGCTGGTGGGGGTGTACTCTACGTCCGGCGCCGTGGCCTATGACGCCTTGGTCGTCGTGGTCGCGGGCCTGGGCATGATGCTGGGCCGGGGAGCTCTCGTGGTGTTCTACCGCAGGGTCAAGTACATGGGTGCGGATAGGTAGCGAAGGGCGAAGGCTGCTGGGCTGAGGTGAGAGACCGGGTGGAGGGAAGGCACCTTCGGTAGTGATAGCGCACTCGCTGATCGCCTCAGATGCCTGACATAAGGAAATCGATGGAAGCAGTTATCTGCTCTCTATAGCTGCCAAGATCATAAACGGCTTTGCCGAGACGTTTCCTTTCGATACCTGCAAGCTCCTGTGTCATGGCGACATAGCGCCTGCCGTCGATTTCGAGGCTTGGATTCAGATAAGAAAGGCGCATGTTTTCGGCCAGGTCGGCAGGGCAAAGAGGTACGACCACGGTCGTTCGGAGTTCGCCAAGCAAGTCACTCTGGATATCGAGAAGGTAGGGGTAACGTTCACGCGAGGCCGGGTTGCGGTTCTGGTAGACGTGGAACTGGGCCATCAGAACTGCCGCTCGTTATCACCGAAGGTGCCGTGCTCCTCCGCGTATTGATTGTAGGCACTGATGGCGTCAGCGTTTTCTCGCCGCCACCGCTCGCGCTGCTCCGCACGCACCTTTTCAGATAGGGCGTTTTCGAACGTCGCTGACAGGTTGATCCCGAGATGCCTTGCCTGCTGAAGCAGGTCGCTGTTGATGCTCACGTTGGTGGCCTTCTTGGGGGCTTGTACATCGTAGGGCTGGCTCATTGAAATGGCCTCGCAGGGGCTATGCGCATAAGATATGCGCATAGCATTCGTTCGGCAAGGTTGGATATCGCATCTTGTAGCGTGGTGCTATGAAACTTGCCAGCCTGGTAGCTAACATTCTTGCCAGCGATCTCTGCTGGCTTTGGACCTGCCACCCTTGGCTGTCATGGAGGCGTGCCGATCATCCGTTCCAGCTCACGGTTGAAGGCCTCCGGCCTGGCCATGTGCAGGAAGTGGTCGGTATCTTCGATGATCACGGCGTCGAACTCCGGCAGGAGTTGCCGGTTGGCTTCGACGTCGGTCGGCCACAGGTCGGCGTTGATAGCCACCACGGGTATCGTCAGTGCCTCGAAATGTCGTGCTGCTTCGCCATCGGCATGCCGCGACAGCATGTCCCCCATGGCGCTGGTGGCCACCTCCGGCGGAGCGGCCGCCATGTCATGCATGACCCAGTCGCGCAGCTCGGGATCGGTGCTATCAATGAACATCGACGCCACGAACTGGCGTGCGGCCGGTGCAAAGTCCTCCTGGAGCGGTTCCAGCATCCCGTCTCGCTGCTCCTGGCTGATCTCCGAGGCCACCTGGTGGAAGGTGTCGACGCCCACGATCCCGATGACGCGTTCCGGCATCAGGCGTGCCGCTTCCACGCTGACCGGCCCGCCCATGGAGTGCCCGATGAGGATCGCCTGTTCCACGTCCAGGTC
>SKVX01000523.1 GCA_007129225.1 Halomonas sp. | reverse complement strand
GGCCCGCTCGGCCAGAGCGTCGAGCTGATAGAGGGTTGCCGGCACCTCCAGCATCACACCGATCAGCGGGCGCTTCGCCGTCACCCCTTCTTCGCCCAGCTCGCGAATGGCCCGATCCAGCAGCTTCAGGGCATCGTCGACCTCATCGACATTGGTCACCATCGGCAGCAGTACCTGCAGGTTGTCCAACCCGCAGGAGGCGCGCAGCATGGCGCGCAGCTGCACCATCAGCACTTCGGGATGGTCGAGGGTGACCCGGATGCCACGCCAGCCGAGGAAGGGATTGGCCTCCTCGATGGGGAAATAGGGCAGGTCCTTGTCGCCGCCGATGTCCAGGGTGCGCATGACCACCGGCAGCGGCGAGAAGCTTTCCAGCTGATCGCGGTAGAGCCTGGCCTGCTCCTGTTCGCCGGGAAAGCGCTCGGCAATCATGAACGGGACTTCGGTACGGTACAGACCGACACCGCTGATCCGCTTCTTCAGCGATACCGCCATGTCGATGGCCAAACCGGTATTGACCATCAGCGGCATGACATGGCCGTCGGGTGTCTCGCTGGGCAGGTCCTGCTCATGCTCCAGCACCTCGGACAGCGCCTCTTCCTCGGCGATCAGGCTGCGGTACCGGCTTTCCAGTTCTTCCGACGGGCGCACGAAGAGACGGCCGCGGTGCCCGTCCAGCACGACCCTGGCTCCGGAGAGTCGCGGCAGGGGAAGGTCAACCATCCCCAGCACGGTGGGAATGCCCATGGCCCGGGCGATGATGGCCACGTGGGAGGTACTGGAGCCACGCACGGCAACCAGCCCCGCGAGGCGCTCCCTGGGCACTTCGCCCAGCGTGGCGACGCTGATCTCGTCACCCACGAGGATGGTGCTTTCGGGAAAGATATCGGGAACCTGGGGGGTCTCTTCCTGGAGATGAGCCAGCACGCGCCGGCCCAGGTCGCGCACGTCAGCGGCTCGCTCCCTGAGATAGTCGTCGTCGACCCGCTCGAGGTACTGCACGTGGCGGCGCACCACATCGGCCAGCGCCCCCGGCGCCCACTGCCCCTCACGGATGCGCTTCTCGACCTCCTGGGAGAGCGCCGCCTCGCTGAGCATCTGCTGGTAGACCTCGAACAGCGCCAGCTCCTGGGCGGAAATCCGGTTGGCCAGGCGCTCCCCGGCGGCCTTGATCTCCTCGCGTACGCGCCCGATGGCCACGCGCAGCCGGCTGATCTCGTGCTCGACATCGGTGGGCACCAGGTCCGGCACGCTGTTCAGGTCCGCCGGCGGGGCGATGACGACGATCTCACCGATGGCCATGCCGGGCGACGCAGCAACCCCGGTGAACAGCGCCTGCCCGCCCGGCAGGCTGGGCCGGGTCAGGCTACCGGTGGCCAGGGCATGGGCCAGCACACCGGCCAGTTGCGCCCCCATGGTGATGAGGAAGGCTTCATCCTCTTCGTCGTAGCGACGCTTTTCACCCTGCTGCACCACCAGCACGCCCAGCATGCGGCGCTGGTGGATGATCGGCACCCCGAGGAAACTCGAATAGCGCTCCTCGCCGGTGGCTTCGAAATAGCGGAAGCGGGGGTGAGCCGGCGCATCCTCCAGGTTGAGCGGTTCCTCCCGCTCCGCCACCAGCCCCACCAGGCCTTCCCCCACACGCAGGCTCACGCGCCCCACGGCACGACTGTGAAGACCGATGGTCTCCATCAACACCAGCTCCTCGATGTCGGGGTCGAAGAGATAGAAGGAGCACACGTCGGTGTGCATGGCCTTGCGGATACGACGCACCATGGTGGCCAGGGCCGCATCCAGGTTGCGTGCCCCGTTCACCTCCTGGATGACCCGTCGCAGTACCTCCAGCATCGGCGTCTTGCTTTCCATTGTTCTCATCTCCCGCCTAGCTGAGGAAATCGATGCGAGATAGTGCCATCGACGCCGTCGTTGCAGCTCGCCCGACGCCAGGACGGCCGCCGCCCGTGCATCAGCGTCCCTCCAGCGCCAACCGCTGAGCCCGTGGGGACAGCTCTCTCAACGCCCGGCGGTAAACCTCACGCTTGAAGGGCACGACCTGGCCCAGTGGATACCAATAACTGACCCAGCGCCAGCCATCGAACTCGGGCTTCCCCGAGCGATCCATGCAAATACGACTTTCCTGGCAGCGTATCCGCAGCAGGAACCATTTCTGTTTCTGGCCGATACAGACCGGCTTTGAATGCATGCGAACCATGCGTCGCGGCAGGCGATAGCGCAGCCACCCCCGGGTACAGGCAAGCAATTCGACGTCATCGGTCGTCAGGCCGATTTCCTCTTCCAGCTCGCGATAGAGGGCCTGTTGCGGTGTTTCGGTTGCCTTGATGCCTCCCTGGGGAAACTGCCACGCATTCTGTCCTACCCGACGCGCCCAAAGCAGCTGCCCCTGTCCGTTGGCGATGATGATGCCAACGTTGGGGCGAAAGCCGTCAGCGTCGATCACGGACGTCACCTTGTGAATTCATCATTGATGGCCATTCTTCCACAATGCCGTGAAGCGCATCAATACAACAAAATGACGGGGCCCTCCGAGTCCGCCGTGCGCGGCGAGGAAAGCAGCGCCGCCCGTGGCTTAGCACCGGGGAGCGATGTCTGCCATAATCCGGGGCTTTTACGAATGGCAGTCGTCATCTGCCGCTGGGTTTCATTCAACCGATTGCAGTCAACCATGCAGTCAACAAACGAAAGAGGTAAGTCGTGAGTCTGGCCATCTTCGACCTGGACAATACGCTGCTGTCCATCGACAGCGACCACGCCTGGGGCGAGTTCCTGCTGGAACAGGGCGCCGTGGACCCGCAGGCCTACCGGGAAGCCAATGACCGCTTCATGGCCGACTACAACGCCGGCACGCTGGATATCCACGCCTTCCTCGCCGTGGCGCTGCAACCACTGGTCGACAACAGCCCCGAACAGCTGGCCGCCTGGCACCAGCAGTTCATGGCCAGCAAGATCGAACCCCACATCCTGGCCAAGGGCGAAGAGCTGGTCGCCAGGCATCGGACCCGGGGCGACACCCTGCTGATCGTCACTGCCACCAACCGCTTCATCACCGGCCCGATTGCCGAACGCCTGGGCATCGACCACCTGATCGCCGTGGAGCCGGAAGTGGTCGACGGCCGTTATACCGGCAAGGTCAGCGGCACCCCCAGCTATCGGGAAGGCAAAGTGAAGCGCCTGGAAGAGTGGCTGGCCGACAAGGACCTGACCCTGGACGGCTCCTGGTTCTACAGCGACTCGCACAACGACCTGCCGCTGCTGGAGCTCGTCGACCACCCGGTCGCCGTCGACCCGGACGACACCCTGCGCGAAGTCGCCGAGCAGAAAGGCTGGCGGATCATCAGCCTGCGGGATTGACGTTCGCTCGCATTGACGGTGGCCTTCACCGGGGCGCCTGTCGGCGCCAGTCGCGATGCGGAGTCGGAGCGCCGAACCGAGCGCTCCAACAGCGGTTTTCCCCACCAATGGTGCCACACCGCTGTTGGAGTAGCTTCAGCTCACGACTGGAGGCCGAAGGCCTCCCGTCGGTGTTACCCGGCGCTGGCGATATCCACCAACGCCACCGCCTCCGCCGAGGCGCCT
>SKVX01000488.1 GCA_007129225.1 Halomonas sp. | reverse complement strand
TGCGCACCGTGCGGCTGCGCGACCTGGACGCGGTGGTGCATATCATCACCTTCAGCCGTATCGAATCCATCCACAACATGTCGCGGCAGTTCGGCATCGCGCTGATGAGGCTGCGCATCCCCCATACCATGAAGATCGATGACGCCATCACCCTGATGCAAGAGACGGCGCTGGAGCTGCGCCAGGACCCGATGATGCGACACCACATCTGGTCGCCGCTGGAGATGCAAGGCATTCAGGCGTTCGAGGATGGCTGCCCGATTCTGCGCATGCGTTTTCGCACCGCCCCGGAGATGCAGTGGGACGTGGCGCGCGCCTTCAACCTGCTGCTCAAGCAGCGCATGGAAGCACAGGAGATCGATCTGGGGATGCCGAGGCTCAGCATCAGCATGGAGGGTCAGTCTGGCGATGACATATCCGCCGGCACAGAGCTGGGCGGCGACGGTGATCAGGGGCGTTTTCGTGATGCCAAGGGGCGCGAACCGGGAGAGGCCGGCATTGCCGATCCCCACGGGGACACCAATTCGCAGAAGGCATCGCCCGAATGAGACTGTCCCTGCGTTGACTGGCAGGCGCATCCACAGCGCAGGGCGTTGGGTGGGTGCGTGGCAAGCTGGCCGCATTCCGCCGTACCATGAGGTTGGATACTACCGGCCATCGGCCCCTGGACCAGGAGCAGTGGCGACGTGATCACCGTCGAGCGCAAGGATAGCTTTCATCTCAAGATCTCCCGTGTCCTGCAGGAGGAGACTTCGCACCGGTTGGACGTCTTCCTCTTCGTTCCCGGTGAGCTGGGGTTGAACGATCACGTCATCTCGGAGGACGCCTTCTACCACAATGCCATTTACAGCAAGCGCACCTACTACAGCGACAAGCACCATCTGCCGCTGGTGCTCAGCCGGCTGGCCAGCCGCGGCAAGCTGACCAGCGACCAGTACCGGCTGAGTCTCAGTCTCTACGCCTATCAGTACGTCGTCGCACTGGAGCGCTCGACCCAGACTCTGCAGGATACTGCCCGGAAGGTGAAGGAGGAGGAGCGGCGGCAGGATAGCCGGGAAGAGTCGAATGCAGAAGGCGATTCACCGGCCGCGGAGTCGGAGCGCGTCGATGACACGGCGGCCCCGGCGGCGCGCCTGAGCGAGCAGCTCGAGGAGTTGTGCGAGCTTGCGCAGGGTATCCTGCGTCGCCTGCGTCGCAACCAGCCCGGCAGTGAGAAGCTGCACAAGTACTACGCGAATATCGACAACTACCTTTCCTGGTTCACCGAGCAGCAACTGCTGGCGCTGGTGGCCAACTTGCCGCGGGGCAAGGGATTTCGCTCGATTCGTAAGCGGTTGCTGGCGATCTGCACCGCCGAGAGCGACTATCGTGAGCGGGAGGAGTACAACTCCCGCCGAGTCACCCAGGACCCCACCCGGATGTCCAACAAGATGCGGCTGCTGCGGCGGTTGATCGAGCATCCGGTGACGCTGAAACAACAGAGCCAGGAGCTGGGCAGTGGCGAGCAGAAGGCGGTCAAGGGGTTGGCCACGGCCGTGGTCATGATTTTCGTCTCGCTGGGGCTTCTCCAGGCCCGTGACTCCCTGGGCGACATCACGGCCCTGTTCGTGCTGGCGATGGCCGTTCTCTATGCCATGCGGGAAGTGTTCAAGGACGACCTGCGCAATACCCTGTGGCGTTGGCTGCGCAAGGGTCGCCCGAAGTGGCGACGCCAGTATCTGGATGCCACCAGCGGTGCGCTGGTGGGTCGCCAACTGGAATGGTTCGACTACAAGCGATTCAGCAAGCTCGATGAAGACATTCAAAGGGTGCGCAAGCGCAATGTGGCCCAGCGAGAAGAAGTGGTGCTCCACTATCGTTCGAGTTCCCGCATGTCCCCAACCCGATTTCTCAGCGGCTACGAGAAGACCCGCGAAACCCTCTCGCTTGACCTGTCGCTGCTGGCACGACTGATGGACAAGGGGGAGCACCATGTCTATCGGCTGAAGGATGGACAGGTATCCCAGGAGTCGGTGGAAAAGCGTCACCTGCTCAACCTGGTCATCCGCGAGGAGGGCATCAATACCCGGCCCATCATTCAGCGCTGGAAGATCGTCATGAGCCGTTCACGTATCGTCGATGTCGAGCAGGTCTATCAGGAGGGGGGAGAGGAGATGGAGGGCGCAGGAAGCTCGGCCATCACGGCATCGGGTTGAGGAGCGGGCTTGCTTCATGTCAAGCACATGAACCCCCTTGTCTGCTAATGTAACTGACAGGGGCGGTTTGTGAGAGCCGCCATGCCAAGCTAGATTCATAGCCATGCTTCCCATTTACCTTGTCCGGAGTTGCCGCCATGCAAGCCGTTGATGTCATGACTACCAAGGTCATTACCGTATCGCCCGACGCCGACGTTCGGGAAATTGCACAGCTTTTGCTTGATAATAATATCAGTGCCTTGCCGGTGGTGGATGCGGACGAGAAGGTGCTGGGCATCGTCAGTGAGGGCGACCTGATGCGACGGGTCGAGAATGACACGGATCGGCGCAAGTCCTGGTGGCTGAAGCTGCTCGAGGGCAATAATCCTAGCGAGTACATCAAGACCCATGCACGTAAGGCGCGCGAGATCATGACCCGCGATCCGGTGACCATCAATGAGGACGAGTCGCTGCGCCAGATCGCCAAGCTGCTGGAAAAGCACCACATCAAGCGGGTGCCGGTGGTACGCGATGGTCGCCTGGTGGGGATCGTCAGCCGGGCCAACCTGCTGCGTGGCTTTTCCCACCAGAAGGCCGACGCTGAGGCGGTCAGCGTCGATGATCGAGAGATTCGCGATGCTATCCTCAAGGAGATCGAAGATATCACCGGAGTCTGGGTCGACCGGATCAACATCATCGTCGCCGATGGCGAGGTTCAAGCCTGGGGCCTGGTGGAGAACCAGGAGGAGCGGATGGCCGTTCAGGTGGCGATCGAGAACACTCCTGGGGTGAAATCGGTAGAAAACAACATAGGGATGATGCCGCGGGGGGTGGGTGGAACCTGAAGCCCCCGGTACGACAGGACGGCATAACGAACGCGTGACAGGGTAGGGCGGCCAATTGGCCGCCCTATTGCCATGTCGGGGGCGTCAGCGGATCTGCTTGAGCGCAGCCTCCAGGTTGGCCAGGCTGCGCTCGAGATGGTGCAGCTTGTCCAGTCCGAACAGGCCGATGCGGAAGGCTTGATAGTCTTCGCCTTCGTCGCACATCAGCGGTACGCCGCCCGCCACCTGAACCCCGGCGGCGGCAAACTTGCCCACGATGCCCGGGTCACGGGTGTAGTAGACCACGACACCGGGGGCTTCGAACCCGGGAGCCGCCACGCTCGAATAGCCATACTTGGCCATCAGGGATCGGACCCCTTCGCCCAAAGCCCACTGTTCCTCGCGCACCCTGTCGAAGCCATAGGCGGCAGTTTCATCCATGATGTCGCGTAGCCGGGCCAGGCCGTCGGTGGGCATGGTGGCATGGTAGGCATGGCCTCCGTTCTCGTAGGTCTCCATGATGGTGAGCCACTTGCGCAGGTCGCAGGCAAAGCTGGTACTGGTGGTCTCCTCGATTCGCTCGCGTGCCCGCTCGGAGAGCATGA
>SKVX01000469.1 GCA_007129225.1 Halomonas sp. | reverse complement strand
TGTCCCAGCCCGCCCAGCATGCAGCCCAGGTACCCATCCCGGCGGTATTTCTCCCGCGACAGTTCGAAAAAACGTCGCGCCCGGTCCAGTGGCGGCAACGACTGATCGCCCAGCGCGGCATCGAGCCCCTGGTGCACTTCTTCCATGTAGCGGTCGACGACCTGCAAGGCAAAGTCCTCCTTGCTGCGAAAGTAGTGATAGAAAGAGCCCTTCGGCGTTCCGGTGGCCTGCAGCAACGCCTGGATACCCAGGTCGTTGTAGCCGTGCTGAAGCAGCATCTCGAGCCCCGCCTCGAGCAGACGCTCACGTGTCGTATGTGCCATTCAAACCCCATTGGACTGACCGGTCTATTCTTAACGTAGGCCAAGAAACCCTCTCGTCAAGGAGAGCCCTTTCCGAAGGCATTCGACTTTAGGATTATAAAGAAGATGTAGATAGGGTGGAGTGGGCGTTCAGCGCTCGGGCAGCGCAAGGGAGCAGGCCGCCGGCAACATCTTGCTCAGCGTCACCGAAGGAACTGGCTCGCCTACAACGTTCTGGCCGTATGCCAGGCGATCATGCGCTCCTCGTCGGTGGGGATGACCCACAGGCCCAGCCGGCTGTTCGCCGCGGCGATGTCGGTGGAATCGGCCTGATTGGCCGTCGGGTCGAGGACTGCCCCTAGCCATTGGCAGCCTTCCACCACCGCGGCGCGCACCGGGGCGGCCCGCTCGCCGATCCCGGCGGTGAATACCAGGTGGTCCAGGCCTCCGAGGACGGCGGCGAGGCTACCGATCTCGCTGACGATACGGTAGACGAACAGCTCGATGGCCTCTGCGGCCTCGGACGCATCGCTCTGCAGCAGTTCCCGCATGTCGCCACTGATGCCCGAGACACCCAGCAGGCCGGACTCCTTGTAGAGCATCTGCTGGACGGCTTCCGGCGCCATGCCTTCCTGAAGGATCAGGTGCAGCACCAGCCCCGGGTCGAGGCTGCCGCTTCGGGTGCCCATCATCAGTCCTTCCACGGCGGTGAAGCCCATGGTGGAGGTCACGCTCTTGCCGTCATGGATGGCACAGAGGCTGGCCCCGTTGCCCAGGTGGGCAACGATCACCCTACCCGCCTTTGCTTCGCTGCCATGCGTCGGCTGTATCTGGTCGTTCAGCGTACGGTTGATGTAGTCGTAGGAGAGCCCATGGAAACCGTAGCGGATGACCCCGGCGTCGCAGTACCGCCGTGGCAGAGGGAAGGTCCGAGCCACGCGCGGCTGGTCGGCATGAAAAGCCGTGTCGAAGCAGGCCACCTGGGGCAGGTCG
Organism: Halomonas sp.; assembly: GCA_007129225.1. GTDB lineage: Bacteria > Pseudomonadota > Gammaproteobacteria > Pseudomonadales > Halomonadaceae > Halomonas. The sequence goes on along the minus strand of SKVX01000469.1, from coordinate 2,315 downwards.
GGCCGAAGTGCCGCCAGGGCACGAACCGGGGCCAGTCCATAGGGCTGGTGCAACGGGGCGAGCGGCACCAAGGCCTCCAATGCATCGAGTGCCTCGGCGTCGAGGCGAATTGGTTCGACATAGTCGCGGCCGCCATGCACGATGCGATGCCCCACGGCGTCGATATCACCAAGATCCGGATGCGCTTCGATCCAGGCCAGCAGCTTGGACAGTGCCCCATCGTGATCGAGATCGGCCGGCACCTCGCTCAGCGCAGGGCCGGCCGAGCCTGGATCCAGTGCCTCGCCCTCCCCGTCCTTGAGGCTCAGCTGGGCCTGGCTGCCAAGACCGGCGAAATGGCCGCGATAGCGCAGCTGTAGATCCATCGGCTCGGCCCCCACTGGGGGGCCGAACAGGGCGAACTTGATGCTGGAGGAGCCGCTGTTAATGACCAGTATCTCTCGCATCATGAGCGCTCCCGCTTCTGGTATTCGGCCACCAGCAACGCCAGGGCGCAGGAGGCCATGCGGGTGATGGCATCGTCGGCACGGCTGGTGAGCACGATGGGAACCCGCGCGCCCACCACCAGGCCGGCGCCGGTGGCATCGGCCAGGTAAGTTAGTTGTTTCATCAGCATGTTGGCCGACTCCAGGTCGGGCGCCACCAGGATATCCGCCCGCCCCGCCACGGGCGAGACGATGCCCTTGGCCTCGGCGGCCGCTTCGGACACGGCATTGTCGAAGGCCAGTGGACCGTCGATCGTGCCACCGCGGATCTGTCCCCGCTCGGCCATCTTGCACAGTGCGGCGGCTTCCAGCGTCGAGGCGATCTTGGGATTGACGGTTTCCACCGCCGAGAGTATCGCCACGTTGGGGTTGGCGTTGCCCAGGGCGTGGGCCAGATCGATGGCGTTCTGGACGATATCCATCTTGTTGGCCAGCGTAGGGTAGATATTGATCGCGGCATCGGTGATGAACAGTGGCCGCGGATAGGTCGGCACGTCGAAGGCCATCACATGGCTCAAGCAGCGCTCGGTCCGCAGTCCCGTGTCGCGCTTGACCACCTCGTGGAGCAGTTCCTCGGTGTGCAGAGCCCCCTTCATGAGCGCCCCTACCCTGCCGGAACGGGTCATGGCGACCGCTTCGGCGGCTGCCGCATGGCTGTGGGGGACATCGACCAGCTCGAACTCACCGATGTCGATGCCGGCCGCGTCGGCAGCGGCACGGATCTTTCCCTCCGGCCCCACCAGCACCGGGCGTATCAGCCCTTGGCGAGCCGACTCGGCAGCCCCCAGGATCGAGACCTCATCCACCGGATGCACCACCGCCATATCGACCGGTTCGGGGTGCTCCGCCGCCGCCAGCATCTCATGCAGCCGCGCCCGCTCGGCCAGTCGAATCCGCGGCAGCACGGTGCGTGGGCGACGAATCTTCTCGGTGGGCGCCTGCACCTCTGCCTCGCCTTCGATCACCGTATCGCCCTTCTGATTGGTGCAGAGACAGTCGAAGAGGATGCGCTTGCGTTCCCCATCCTTGCTGCGCACCCGGACGCTGACCCGAAGCACGTCGCCGAGCCTCACCGGCTTGAGAAAGCGCAGGGTCTGGCCCAGATAGATGGTGCCGGGCCCGGGCAGCTCAGTGCCTAGCACGGTGGAGATCAGCGCCCCGCCCCACATGCCGTGGGCGACCACTTCCTGAAACCGCGTGCTCTTGGCAAAGTCGTCGTCGAGATGGGTCGGATTGAAATCCCCCGACATGACGGCAAACAACTTGATGTCGTCCAGCGTCAGCCGCTTCTCGATCGATGCGCTTTCACCTGGCTGGATCTCGTCGAACGTACGATTCTCGATATGGTCATTGCTGTCCATCAGCCCGTCATCCTCCGTGTACTTCATTTGCCCCAGCATACTGCGGCGCAGCAAAGCCTGCCTGTATTTATCCACCAATATCTGATCGACATCAAGCGACAATGGGCAATGACGCGGGACCGCAACAGGCCAACTATAGTAAGTGAGTTACGCAAACCAGGAGGGAACGCCACATGCACCAGTATCTCAACGACCCGACCCTTGCCGTGCCAGTCTTCCCCGGCAGCCATATCGTCATAGATGATGGTTACCTCTTTCTCTCGGGGCTGACGGTTACCGACATTCAGGGCGGTGAATCGGTGGTCGGCGACATCGCCGAAGAGACACGCTGGGTCATGCGTCGCCTGGCACGCATGCTGGAATATGCCGGTGCGAGCCTCGCCGACACGGTGCGGGTGGACGTCCACCTGACGAACCTGGATACGATTCACACCATGGACGCGGCCTATGCCGAATTTTTCGACGACCA
>SKVX01000242.1 GCA_007129225.1 Halomonas sp. | reverse complement strand
TGGGAAGGCGGTGGCCTGGCATCGGAGGAGTGGCTGCGCCGGGCCTTGACTGCACTCGAGCGGGACGGCTTCGTGATTCGGCACACCGAGACGGCGCTGGGGCTGGTCAATGCCGAGCGTACCCGCACGGTGCCCGGCTACGGCGATTTCTATGACCGTGAACGTGTCGGTGTGTTCGGCGGCTATGGCGTGGGCGGCGGGCGCGGGGGTCTATCCACCGGGGTGATGATCGGCTTCGGCGGCGTGGCAGGCAGTATCACGCGGGATGCCACGCTCCTGGAGCGCGTCTCGCTGGTGGCCGATGGAGACTGGGTTCGGGTCACGCGGGATATCCAGATCATCGACTGGCAGGGCGAGATCCGCGAGACACGCAGCGCCAGCGACACTGACTTCTGCCTTTCGTTGCGCAATGCCATGGCCGCGATCGACACCCGGGGGGGCGCCTGATGTCCCGTTTCGCCATCCTGCTGCTGGCGCTCTCGCTGGCCGGCTGCGCGGCCACTGCGCCGGCACCCGAGCCCCGAGAGCTCTCCCTGGCGGCCACGCCGGGTGCCGTGCTGCAGGAAACCGTCGACCTGTTGATGGAGGAGGGCTACGTGATACGCCATGGGGATGCCGAGCTGGGCCGGGTGGAAGCGGCCCTGGCCCGCTGGCCCGGCTATCGGGTCAGGGCGGAGGTCACGCCAGAGGGCGAGGCGGCACGTATCTCGATGACGGCAACACGGGGAGGGAGGCCGTTGCCGCCTCACCTGCTGGACCGACTGCTGGCAGCACTGCAGACCCGGCTCGGGCTGGCCCCCTGATGTCTCGATGCCCCAGCGCCTCGTATCGTCCTTCCTGTTTCACCTGCTTTCGAGATAGCCAACGATCATGACTTTGTTACCCCATTCTTCACTGCCAAACCCTGCACGCTTCTGGCTGTCGTGGTTGACAGGGCTGCTGCTGATGCCTGTTCTGGCTCAGGCACACCCCCATGGCTGGATCGACATGCGCATGCGCTTGATCCTCGACGACCAGGGCCGCCTGGAAGGACTGCATCAGGCCTGGCGCATGGACCCTTTCTATAGCCTGATCATCCTGGAGGAGCTGGGGCTGGCCGAAGGCGAGGGCGGCCTCGAGGCGGGTCTGGACAAGCTGGGTGGTGAAATACGGCAAAACCTGGCGCCCCACGACTATTTCACCGAGCTGCAGGTGGATGGCGAAAAGCTGGCCGTCGGGGAGGTGACCGAATACACCGTGATGGAGCGCGGCGGGCGCGTCGAGTTCATCTTCATGCTGCCGTTGGAGACGCCGCTGCCGCTGAGCGAGAAGACGCTGCACTACAAGGTGTTCGATCCCACCTACTACCTCGAAGTGGTGCACGAAGCCGAAGGCAACACGCCCCTGGACGATGCCCTGACCGTCAACGGCGAGCTGACGTGCTCGACACGTATCGTGCCGGCCGACCCGGACCCCGAACTCGTTATGGAGGCCGCGATGCTGGATATCACCGATGAAGCCGAGCCTGGGCTCGGCCGTCACTTCGCCGAGACCGGGGAGGTGACATGCGATTGAGTGCCAGGCGCCTGCAGGGCAGAGGGTGGCTGCTCGGGGTGGGTCTGCTGCTCGCGGCCATCCTGATCCTGCTGATCGCCCAGGGAAGCTTTCAGTCGCTGAGCTTTCAACTGGTCTCCTGGCAGCGGGACTTTCACCGCGCCCTCACCATGGCGATCACCGAACTCTCCGGGACGCCCTCGCCGGCCACCTGGATGGCACTGCTGGGCATCAGCTTCGGCTACGGCGTCTTCCATGCCGCGGGGCCGGGTCATGGGAAGGCGGTACTGACCACCTACCTGCTCACCCAGGGGGGGGCGGTCCGCCGTGCCCTGGCACTCTCCTTTGCCGCTTCGCTGCTGCAGGGCGTCGTCGCCATCAGCCTGGTCGTCGTGCTGGTACATGGCCTGGGCTGGGTCACCCGCCAGGCCATGGGTAGCGTGGTCTGGGTCGAGCAGGCCAGCTTCCTGATGGTGGCGCTGTTGGGGGCCTGGCTCTGCCTGCGTGCCATTCGACAGCTGCGACGGCCGGCGACTCACGCTCATCGTCGCTCCTCGTCTCGCGTCTCAGCGGACCATGCGCCGGATCCACATCATGGCCATGAGCACTGCTGCGGGGGGCATCACCATGTGGACCCCCGGCAGGCCGCCGACTGGCGTACCGCGCTGGCCACCGTCGTCGCCATCGGCATCCGCCCCTGCAGCGGCGGCGTTTTGCTGCTGGGTGCGGCGACTTTGCTGGGCCAGTTTCCGGTTGGCGTGGCGGCGGTGCTGGTCATGTCGCTGGGCACGGCATTGACCGTCTCCGGCCTGGCGTTGGCCAGCGTCGTCGCACGGGGGTGGGCCGAGCGGCGGCTGGCCCGGCAGAGCAGCATGGAGCGTGCCGGTCGCATGCTGGGTTGGGCGTCTCTGGGGGGCGGCCTGGCCATCATGGCGCTGGGCATTTCGCTTTCCGTGACCGGGGTGTCCCAGCCCGCTTCGGCGCCACTGCTGGGGGAGCCGCCTTCGCGCAGTGCCGGCGCCGAGTGGCCCGCCCGGACCAACCCCCTTGGTGGAGGCTGAGACCGCCTAGCGTAGCTTGAGGGCCTCGAGCTGGGCCAGCAGGTGGTCCCGCATGCTGGCCAGGCCGTCCAGGTCGTAGGGTTCGGCCTCGCCATGGCCCCACACGGCCGCGGGCCAGGCGGCATCGTCCCTGCGCCTGACGACGACATGGACGTGGAGCTGGGTGACGACGTTGCCGAGGCTGGCAATGTTGAGCTTGTCCCCTTTGGTCAGCGTCTTCAGCATCTGCCCGACCAGGGTGGCTTCGCGCCAGAGTTGTTGCTGGTCCGCCTCATTCAGTTCGAATATCTCGCTCACGCCGCTGCGGCGGGGAATCAGGACCAGCCATGGGAAGCGGGCATCATCCATCAGCCGTAGCTGACACAGGGGCAGCTCGGTTACCGGGTAACTGTCCTGTACCAGCCGTTCATCGAGTTCAATGGATGTCATCGTCCCCCCTCCACCCTTGCCGTTAATTGCCGCGTTGTCTTGCGCTGCCCTCATCATGGCACAGTCGAATCGAGAATGGCCTGTCGGAGCCGATGCAAAGCCATGAGTCATAAATCGAGCACCGGGGTGGCGACAATGCTAGATTGAAGAGGCAGAAGTCCTGCCCAATGGAGAAGGCAAAATGAAACGGATAATTGCACTTTCACTGGTTTCACTCTTTGCCCTGTCACTGCTCACGGGTTGCAATACCATGCGTGGCGCCGGCGAGGATATCGAGAAAGGCGGCGAGGCGATTCAGCGCCAGGCAAGCTGAAGCGGCAGAGTTATGCATGGATTGGCCAGGCCTGTTACGCTGAACGAGGCCATTGCTTCACGGAAAGGAATGGATGTCCTAGAAATGTTCAAGGAGAAACGACCATGAAGAAAGCCATTGCCCTTAGCTTTGCCCTGCTGATGACCGCCGGTGCCCTTGCCGGCTGCAACACCATGCAAGGTGCCGGAGAGGATGTGGAGCGCGGTGGACAGGCGGTACAGGATGCCGCCGAATAAGTCCGTGCTCTAACCCTGGATTGGTTCGGCCGACACACGGGTGTGCCAGGCGGCACGCCCGTGTGTCCTTCCCT
>SKVX01000050.1 GCA_007129225.1 Halomonas sp. | reverse complement strand
CTCATCCGATGCGACGCTGGCTGATCTGACGGTCGACGGCACCGCGGTTGAGGGATTTGATCCGGACATTCTGAACTATGAACATCTGCTTCCTGAAAATACCACGGATATCCCGGTTGTTGATGCCGTGACCGCCGATGAAAATGCGACAATGAATATAACTCAGGTTACGGGTATTCCTGGTGTTGCAACCGTTGAAATCACTGCAGAAGATAGTTTTACCAAATTATACTACAATGTTAATTTCTCAATCGCTACAACGATCAATGACCTGGAAGCAATGACAATGCTGCTATATCCCAACCCGGCAAGTGATTTCATCCATATAACAATTCCAGAAAATACAGGAAAGCAAACTGAAGTGCGCATTTACGATATTAACGGAAGATTGAAAATGGCAAGCCAGATAAATACCTTAAAAGAAGGTAATACGGCGAGAATTAACATAAGCCAGTTAAATGAAGGCTTTTACATCCTGGAATTGGAAACGGATAAAATTTACAGGTTGAAAGTCATGATAAAAAAGTAAAGTCAAACGCTTATGAAAAAGCATTACATTACAACGTCACTTATCGCGCTCTTTATAGTCACAAATTTATTTGCGCAGGAACTGGATGTTACTACCAGCTGGGTTGGCAACACCTTTAACGGATCCGGCGGCAAATGGGTAATGAACTACGCGGAAAAGATGCAGGTACATCCTGATGGCACGCTTATAACTGCCAGCGAATGGGATGAAGATGGCAGAAACGTCGGCATTTTTAAGGACGGACAACCCGTTGCTTTAATAAAGCAGTATAATGGCCGGGGGGGGCATAATTGCTGGGGTTGGGGAACAGCCACCAAAGCTGTTGCCATCGACGACAACTATCTCTATGTAAATAATTGTGAAGGAGACATTCTACGTTTCAACCGGGCTAATGATAGCTATGATTACGTGGATAAAACACACACCGGAGAGGCAATCGGAATGACTTATTCCAACGGGAGCATATACCTTGTTAAAAAAAGCGGTGAAGTTCAAAAACGCGGCGTCACTGATTTGGGTACCATATCTTTGTCTTTTACTGTTGCCGGTGTGCAAGATATTGCAGTTGATGCAGATGGATTTATTTGGGTGTTAACCTCCAGCATGGAAGTGCTAAAATATGATGTATCGGGCACCTTTACAGGAATTAAAATAGACCATCAAGCAGAATGGGAGCCGGCAGCGGTTAATTATGATGCCTTTAATGACAGGCTTATGGTGCCGGACAACGGACCACGCAGACAGGTCATTATTTTCGACACATCTGGCAAGCAAACAGGTACTTTTGGTGACCCGGGAGGGATTAGCGGGGAAAACCCCGGTGTAGTTGGCGACTTGCGTTTCTGGAACATTTCGGGTGCAGGTACTGATGCCGAAGGAAATATTTATGTCGTATTAAATGAGAACGCGGTATCCCTTCGCAAATTCAACCCGGAAGGCATATTGCAATGGGAGGTTAAAGGGATGTTTTTCATTGATATTACAAGCATCGACCCGGAGTCAAACGGTTCTGATATATATGGCGTTAACGAGCGAATGACTTTTGATTACGAAACCCGGCAATGGTCTCTGAAAGCCATTACCTGCGATCGAATTGCATACCCTGACGACCCCAGAAACGGACACCAGGGAGCGATTACATCGGCTTTGATACGCCGTGTCCAGGGGCAGCTCTTACAGTTTACTACCGGTATGTATTCCGGGTATTGGGATATTTACCGTTTTGATGGTGAAATAGCGGTATTCTGTCAGAATTTCTCCAACCTGGGATGGGCAACCTGGCCCGATAAAGATGGAAACATCTGGTACCTGAATAACCAACAAATAAGCATGATTCCATTAACAGGTTTCTCAGGAGATTGTCCTCAATTTGGAACTCCCCGGGTTGTAGAAGCCATCATACCTGCACCATTTACCCATATTGAACGCATCGAATACTATGTCGATAAAGACGTTATGTATCTTGCCGGCTGGACCAATGCAAACCCCAATATAAACGATGATTGGGGTATAATAGGAAGTACGGTGGCCCGCTATTCCGACTGGAGCCAGGGCAATCGCACTCCCAGCCATACAGCGGTTATGAATACCGATGGTGAAGGCTTTATGCCCAAATCCCTGGCGGTTGCGAATGATTACCTTTTTACAGGTTGCTCCCGCGATAGAGGAAAGCTTCATGTCTACAATTCAAACGACCTGAGTTATACCGGTTTCATAAATCCACCCGACACCTGGGGAACAACCGGCTGGCTGGATATACCGCATGCAATTCAAGCTTTTCAGAGATGGAACAATGAATATGTGATCCTGGTTGAAGAAGGGGCCAGGGGCAAAAACCTTGTATACCAATGGTGTCCAGCCGGCGACTGCGTTCAGGATTGCTCAGACATTGCGGATGGTGTTTCTATAGATACTTCTTTTGTTGACCTTCAGGGAGCTGAAAAGCTTCAACTTAAAGCCACTGTTTTTCCGGATAATGTATGTCTTGACAGGGTGGACTGGTTTGCTTCAGATGCTTCTGTAGTTGAGATCAGCTATTCCGGTCTAATTACAGGTCGTAGTGCAGGTTCGGCCTGGATAAGCGCTAAAAGTGCCCTGGACGAGAGCAAAATGGACTCCATACTTGTAACTGTAAACAATGTCTCCCTTGCCGGAATTTCTTTAGAAGCAGATACATTATCTTTACCCATGGGAAACACCGCATCTATACCCGTTTCATTCCTGCCACCCAATGCGTTAAACCAAAATCTTGTCTGGACGTCAACCAGTCATGATATTGCAGCTGTCGATGAAAACGGCCTTATAACCGGAATCATGGCCGGTAATGTTTTCGTTATTGCTACATCTGAAGATGGAGGATTTACTGACTCCTGCTATATAGAGGTTATTCAGGTACCTGTAGAAAGCATAGAACTGAGGGTAAAGGAAATTAATGTCTGGATTGATGATTTTGAACAAATCAATGTAAATGTTTTTCCCGAAAATGCATATGACAAAGAGATTATCTGGACAACTGATGATGAAGACATCGTAACCGTTGATCAGAACGGTGTGGTAACAGCAGTTGGTTCAGGCAGTACTGTTGTTATTGCCACTTCTGTTGTTGGGGGGCTTACAGATACCTGCCGGGTGAATGTATTAAATGAAAATGTGATGGCGAGCCAGGATGTTGGAAATGTTTGCGGGTACGGGAGCATTACAAATACTGATGACGGTAAGACTATTGTTTGGGGCAACGGGAATGACATATGGCATAATGCCGATGAGTTTCATTTTGGTTATTTCAGGCATGAGGGCGATGGTGTAATGGTTGCGCGGGTAAGATCAATGGAAAATACCGATTCATGGGCAAAGGCCGGTGTAATGATTCGCGAGACTGCGGAAGCTGGTTCAAAGCATGCTATAATGGCCGTTACACCTGGTAATGGCACCACGTTTCAGCGCAGGGTAACTGCCGATGGCGGGAGTGAACACACGACTCCTGGTGATGGGATAGCTGCTCCTTACTGGGTAAAAATAGTAAGGCAAGGCAATGCTTTTACAGGCTATAAAGCCAGTGATGGCAAAGATTGGGTGCGGGTTGGCAGCGTAGAAATTGATATGAATGCCCGGTATTATATCGGGCTG
>SKVX01000121.1 GCA_007129225.1 Halomonas sp. | reverse complement strand
CTCTCTTGAAAGGCCTGGTTCAGCGCATCGCGCACATAGAGCAGGGTCATGTCGAAGGAGAGGTGGGGCGAGTCGAGGGTGATCAGGACATCGCCACGCCGAAATTCGGCTAGCTGGTTACCCACGAACGGGCGCTGTGAGTTCACTAGCCGGTACTGGCTGTTGAGTGCGTTGAAGAGCGCATCAAAGCGCGGTTTGGATTTGTTCAGGGTCATCATCACGCCGAGAAGCCGCTGATCGGTATCGAAGATAAACAGCGTCTCCTTCACACCGTCGATGCCCAGATGGCTGCGGGTCGAGAGCATCGGCCCGTGGGAATAGGCGTTGGTGCCGGCATCACGGATGCCCTGGGTCGACTGCCGCACCTCCTGCAGTGTGGTCTGACCCATGGTGAAGCCGAGAACCTGAACCTGTTCGCCGGCAATGCTGCTGGGCAGCCAGAGCAGGCCGAGCAGAAGGAACGCCGTGAGTGAGAATAAACGGGTTGAGTGCATCACAAAAGCCTCCTGAGCGGTTGGGTACGAGGCCATTGTGCGAGGCCGGTCGGTGGATGTCTGCAGTGACAACGTTGTCGCGTATTGGGAGGCGGGAAGGACGATTTGCCGCAACCTTGTCGCCGTCGATAGGGCCGACAGGCGGGGCTACACTGACGGCGTCCATTCATCGATGCGGGTAATGACAGCCTCGCCCTCGAAGGACCAATCAAGCTGAGGATCAACGTAATGATAGGGAGCATGAACATGAAAGCATTCACATCTGTATTGATGTTGCTGGCCGGCCTCGGGCTCGCTGCTTGCACGGGTGGGGACTCGGACGACAGCCCCTCGACCGGCAGTAACGGCGGTGGTGGTGGCGAAACAGTCAATCCCGGCCCTGAAGCCAGCCTTGAAGTGGTGACCTACCCGGCGTGGAGTTTTTCAACCGGCCAGGGGCATGAGGAGCTCTACAGTGCTGCGCTGGATATCGCATACATGGCTCGCCACATCAATGCCACATCCGGCAACTTGCTGAGCTTTGTGAACGACTTTACCCTGTTCGAGTACTTCGAGCCAAGCTACGCCAGAAGCCTGATCTCCGACGCCTCTCTGCCGGTTGGAGAATGGCAGCTCAGTTGCCGCATCGACGAGCTTGGAGCCGATCTGAGCTTTGATTACACCATCAGTACCCGGCACAAGACCCATGAGTTTCCCGATGCGGTAGATGACCTCCTCACGCTCGAAGGCCGCTGTCAGTCCACTCCCGACATTCACCTCGTGGGAGATGGTTACGAGCGCGTGCTTGGAGCCGGCGACCGTTTTCGCGAGAGCGGGAGGATGGACAACTCATACGGCCTCTTCACCCGATCACTAGACCTTGAGGTTCTAAGTGGTCACCTGAGCACTGAGCGGGGTGTTGAGTCAGATGGCACCCAACTGCGAGTGCGCTTTGATACTTCGGCGTTGGTGAAGCAGCCTATTGCGATGCCGGATTTCATCTATGAACAAGGCGCACTGGAGCTACAGGTCGGCAGTGAGTTGGTGCATGCCAGATCGGTTGAAGATCAAGGCTACCGGTTCCAAAACTTCATTCCCATTCAGGTTCCCGGCACCTTCTCGTTTAACTGGAAACCGGCGGCGATTACGCTGGATAATTTTGAGCTTGCCAAGCAGCGTGAAGAGTGGTTTGCCGGTTTTTACCGGAACAGCCGGGTGCATGGCCAGGGTGAACTCGGTGGCCCCTTCTTGTCTGGACGGTTCCATTTCAACATCTCTGAGGCAACGCCTCTGGCAAGCGACGAAACCGAGAACAGCCCAAGGCTGGAGAGCGGCCAAGCCCTTGTACTTGATCACCAGGGCCAAGAACTGGCGACTGTCGTTTATACCCGCGACTATGTCACGGTTCATGCCGACGGAGCTACCACCTCGCAGTCCTGGTCTGAACTGTGCAGTCGCTTTGACATAAATTGCTAGCAGTCTGTCGGATTGGAGACTGTGTGAGACATGGAATGGTATCCGGGCCGGCGCTAAAGCCTTCCAACCCGGATACCATTCAACTCGGCTGCGCCGCCCGCAATAGGCGGCAACCAACAACCCATCAGAAGGAGGTGACGACGATGAACTGGTTCACGGACTGGCTTTTTGGCGACGCTCGGTCGAGCACGACCTCAACCACAACGACCACGGAGGATGAGACCATCCATGTCAACCCGGCCACCGGTCTGCCGATGATCGGCGGCATCGGTGGGGTGGACAGCATGGGCAACCCCTATGGGATGGATCTGAGCAGCCATCACGACATGCACCAGGACGACGGCGGTCTTGGCATGGACTCATCGATTGATAGCTTCAGTTCGTCGAGCAGTTTCGATCCGTTCGATAGTTTTGACAACCGATAGGGGCAGCACATGGCTAATCATGCTGTCGCGCTTCGCTGACAGCATCCAATATATCCTTGGTGGTTGCCGAGGTGTTTACGCCCGGCACGTCAAAAGGTGACTTCGCCGTGCTCTGTTTCGACCTGAGGGAGAAGACAGCACCGTCTTTTCTGCGGATCTCAACCTCTTCTTCCTGAGCAAGAATCAGCAGCGTGGATAGATTCTGTCGCGCTTCGGAGTATGTGAAAATTTTCATCGCGGGATTACTCCAGTAGCTGTATCCCAAGCTGCTCTGCCACCTGCTTCATCCTGTGATCCAGTGTCAGGAGAGGATGAGAGTAGACTCGAGCACATTGAAGAAAATAGGCATCGTAGGCATACATGTTGTTCTCAATGGCTATTCGCAGCGATGCATGGATATCAACACCAACCAGCCTGACAGGGATGGCGTTGGCTGCGGCCTCCGCCTTGAGCGCTTCCTCCTTGGTCAGCGCATGGCGCTTGACCATGGCCGATATGGCATTGCCCATTTCGTAGGGCAAGACTTCTGGCGCCATGATACTGGCTGACTCAGTCAACTGGATAATACGGCCCCGCTCCGGCTCATTGAGGACAACCGCAAGAAAGATATTTGTATCGGCAACGACAACCATGATTGACAATTGTACAACTGGCATACGGCGTGTCAAGCATGATCGACGACAGGGGTTCACCAATGGCGAGCGCCCACCCCTGCCACAGATCGGCGAGATCAAGAGCGGATTATAGCCGTACGCCACGCAGCCAGCTTGGCCTCGAACGAGAGGGTAGCGTGGGCAGGACTGGTCGAGGGCAGGCGCTGGTAGTCGAGCTGTCGCGGCAGGTGCGGCAGCACATGGCGGCGGTAGCTGGCCTCGGCCTTCTGGCCGTTGAAGAAGAGACGGCTGATCGCGGGGTGGTCGGCAAAGAAGGTGGCGAAGTCGTTGACCGCATCGTCGCGGATGCGGCTGTCCAGGCTGCCGCTGCGACGGCACGAGTGGAGCACATCCCAGACCGCCACGCGCGCTTCGAGCAGCGCCGCGACCCGCTCGGCGTAGTCGGCCTGCGGGTCGAAGCCGAAGAGGTGCCCCATGATCGGCCAGAAGGCGTTGCGTGGATGGGCGTAGTACTGCCCCGCCGCCAGTGATACCTCACCCGGCATGCTGCCCAGAATCACAAGACGGGCATCGGCGCGCGCCAGTGGTGGAAAGCTGTGGATGCGGCTCATGGGCGCCATTCTACCCTGCCTCGCCCCGGCCCTGTCACTGCGCCGTCATGCTGCCTTGAT
>SKVX01000283.1 GCA_007129225.1 Halomonas sp. | reverse complement strand
GGGTGGCGAACAGCACCCCGGACCAGAACACGCAGCCCAGGGCCACTTCCCAGGAGAGGCCGGCGCCCTGCACCAGGGTGTAGGTGAACAGCGCGTTCATGCCCATCCCCGGCGCCACCAGGATCGGGTTGCGGGCATAGAGGCCCATGGCCAGGCTGCTCATGAAACTGATCAGCACCGTGGCCGAGAGGGCGGCGGAGAAGGGAATACCGGCGTCGCTGAGAATCGCCGGGTTGACCACGATGATGTACATGGCGGCCAGGAAGGTGGCGATGCCGGCGAGGAACTCGGTGCGCAGCGACGAGCCGCGGCGCGTCACGCCGAAATAGTGGTCCAGCCAGTTGGCCGGCCCGGCAATCCGTTCATCGGACCGGGCGCCGCTCTTGTCGGCCAGGGAGGAAGAATTCGGTTCCATATCGGTGATCCCATTGTTGTTGGAAAGAAAGGGAGTTCGGGTCTCAATCCAGGGCGCTCGATTGTTCTGACCACTTGGTCAACCAAGGGTGGAGACAGCCTAGCCAACAATTGACCATTTGGACAGGCGTGTTTCGACCAAGGTCTTAGGCAACATGGAAAATTATTTCAGAATGGCGCGGAGCGACGGGGGCGGATGAAGTCCCGGGCAAGGCGTCGGGTTCAGTTCACCGCCGGCTGGGCAAGAAGGCGCTCGAGTTGGTCGACCGGCATCGGCCGGCAGAAGAAATAGCCCTGAAACACGTGACAACCCTCTTCGTTGAGCCACTCCAGCTGCGGGGCGCTTTCCACCCCCTCGGCCACCACCTCGAGCTGGAGCGCGATCCCCATGGCGATGATGGTGCGCACGATGGCCATGTCGTCGGTGCTTTGCAGCAGGTCGCGGACAAAGCCCTGGTCGATCTTGATCTGATCCAGCGGCAGCCGCTTGAGGTACTGCAAGGAGGAGTAGCCGGTGCCGAAATCGTCCATGGCGAAGCTGATGCCAAGGGCCTTCAAGCGCTGCATCTTGTCGATGCCGGCTTCGACATCATCGAGCAGGCTGCTCTCCGTCAGCTCCAGCTTCAGGCGCTGGGGGGCGGCGCCGCTGGCAGCAATGACCCGATGAATACGCTCGACGAAATCGGCCTCCTTGAACTGGCGGGCACTGACATTCACGGCCAGGCTCAGGTGTGCCGTGGCGCAGTGCTTCTGCCAGGCCACCAGCTGACGACAGGCCTGTTCGAGAACCCAGTCGCCCAGCGGGACGATCAGGCCGCTCTCTTCGGCCAGGGGAATGAAGTCGGCCGGTGAAATCATCCCTTGCGAAGGGTGTTGCCAGCGCACCAGGACTTCGGCGCCCAGGGCACGACGATCCTTGTCGTACTGGGGCTGGTAGACCAGGCGAAACTCGCCGCGTTGCAGGGCCAGGCGAAGGTCGCGCTTGGTTTCGTTGCGCGCCTTCATCACGGCCTGGATGGCATCGTCATGGAAGCGGATGGCATCTCGGCCGGCCAGCTTGGCCTGGTGGCAGGCGGCATCGGCCAGCTTGAACAGGGTTTCCACCTCGTCGGCGCCATGGAACATGACGACCCCCTGGCTGGCAGAGAGGAAATGCTGAATTCCGTCGATGGAGTAGGGTTCGGCGATGGCCAGGCGAATCCGGTCGGCCAGCTCCTCGACGCGACCGGCTGCCGTGTCCGCCCGCTCCGGCAGTGAATCGATGACCAGCAGAAACTCGTCGCCGCCCAGGCGCCCCGGAATACAGCCCTGTTGTTGAAAGGCGCCCAGTCGCTGGGCAACCTCACGCAGCAGCCGGTCTCCGGTGCGGTGGCCATAGCTGTCGTTGATCTGCTGAAAGAGGTCGATGTCCAGGTAGATCAGCGCGCCGTATTGCCCCGTGCGCTGGCACTGCTGAAGCGAGTGGGCGAGATGCTCGCCCATCATGCGCCAGTTGGGTAGCTCCGTGAGGCCATCGAAATGGGTCAGCTGGTGCGCCTTGCGCTCGGCGGCGAGGCGGCGTGCCTCGCTGTCGCGCAGGCGCAGCACCGTCTTGGCAATCTGTCGCAACTGGCCCCGGCCGCGCTCCGCCAGGCGCTGGATGCGTGGCAGCTCGGGAACCTCGCGGCGTCGGCGTGAAAGGCTCAGCAACGCTTCGCCGATGGCCAGCAGGTGGCGATTGAGGGCCCGAGCGGAGTAGAAGGCCGCCAGCAGCATCAGCAGCAGGGTCACTCCGCCAAACAGCATCACCGTGCGCAAGTGTCCGAGGATTGCCTGATAGGAGTTGTCGGTGCGATCGCTGGCGCGCTGCGACAGCTTGGCAGACAGGTGCCCCGTCAGTATCGCGAAGCGGAGGAATTCCTGCTGCGCGCCGTCCAGGTATTGCCGGGCCATGGAGGGGTCTATCGTGGCGATATCGCTGGCCATGATGATGAAGCGACGGTAAGCGTGGAACGCCTCTGTCAATTGTTTGGCACTGCCGTGGTTGAGAGCGACCATCAGCGGCGTTTCGGTCAATGCCTCTACCTGCTCACCAAGCGCGGCAAGCTCATTGACGAAATCCGAATGCAGGCGGTAGCTGGCAAGCGGTGACAACTCGCCACGGTCGGCCTGCTGCAACATGTCCACCACACCCTTGTGCAGTTCGCCCAGGCTTTGCCCGTAGTGGGCGGCCTGCTGCAGGGCGGCCAGGTCGGCCTGCTGGCCGGCATGGTTCTGGCCCACACGCTCCTTGAGCACCTGCACCGCGCCGAAGCCGAACAGCAGAGCCGGGACTAGCACGACCAGGGTGGGCAGAAGGAAGGCCCAGAGCAGCGGCTGGCTTGGCTTCATGAGAGTCCCTTACTGCTGGAAAGGGTGATGGATGTCCAGCGAAGGCCACAGATCGGGCGGTATGCTGGCACGATACAGGTAACCCTCTTCGCCGAGCGGGGAGAAAATCACCAGGGTGCCTTCGGGGGGGAAGTAGTTCATCAGGTCGGCCAGGTTGGGCCCGTGGGCCACCAGCAATCGGTTGACGTTGCCCTCTACCGGCAATGCCAGCATCTTGCCGGTATGTTCGATCACGGGCCGCTTTTCGTCATCGGTCATGGCGGCGGTGTAGCGCAGCAAATCGTCGATCTCGTATTCCTGGCTCGGCAATACGACGCGCGCGGTTTCACGGGCGCGACAGAAGGGGCTGACCAGAATCGGCGATTCGAGCGGCCAGTCATGGCGGGCCAGATGCTCGGCCACATCCGCCATGACCTGGCGACCCTCGTCGCTCAGGGGCCTCTGGGTGGCGCAGTCGTCGAAGTCGATTGGCACCTGGTCGGGAATGCTAGAGTCCGTGGGACCGTGGCGCAGGTAGAACACGAAACCGCCGTGTTGCAATGCCGAGAGCAACTCCGGGCCAGGCTCGACCGGGTTGTGTTCCTCGGCTGCCAGTACCTGGCAGGCGGAGCCGAGCAGGAAGGACGCCGTCAAAAACACCGGCAGCAGTCTGGTACGCAGCGCTAGAAGTGGCCCCACGGCAACCCCTTTTCTACATTCATGAAAAAAATTAAATATGCCATGTGGTTGAGTTCAACCACCAGTCATCCCTTGGCCTAACATGCTCAGGCTTGACCATTGTCAAAGCATGAGACAACTAATTCATCAGATTTTGCGCGAGATACCCCGTACTTCTAGTGCGGGGAGGGATAGCGCGTCGTCCGTCAGGACGACCCTGTTCTCGCT
>SKVX01000460.1 GCA_007129225.1 Halomonas sp. | reverse complement strand
GCTGGAGCGAGGTGCGCGCTCAGCTCAGCGACATGCCAGACGGTGGCATCAACATCGCCCATGCGGCCCTGGACCGCCACCTCGACACCCCAACCGCAGATCAGGCCGCGATCCGCTTCCTGCCCCGCGAGGGCGATCCCGTCGATATCACCTATCGTGAGCTCACGGCACGGGCCAACCGCTTCGCCAACCTGCTGGCGGACCTGGGACTTCAGCCCGGCGACGGTGTCTACTGCCTTGCCCATCGCACCCCCGACCTCTATGCCGCCGCCCTGGGCACGCTGAAGCACGGTGGCGTCTTTACCCCGCTGTTCTCCGCCTTCGGGCCGGAGCCGATTCGCTCGCGGGTGGAGATCGGCGCCCCCGTGGCCATCGTCACCACCGAGCGCCTCTATCGCCGCAAGCTGGCCGACTGGCTCCACGAGATGCCCTCAGTGAAGCATGTGCTGTTGATCGGCGAGGTGGAGGAGGCGCCGCCAGGCACCCTGGATGTTGCGCAGGCCCTGAGCGACCAGTCGCCGGACTACGCGACCCGGTCCATGGACCCGGAGGCCCCGGCGCTGCTGCACTTCACCAGCGGCACCACGGGCCGGCCCAAGGGGGCCATTCATGTGCACGAGGCCGTGGTGGCCCATCACATCACCGGCCACTACGCCCTGGACCTGCATCCCGGGGACGTCTACTGGTGCACCGCTGACCCGGGCTGGGTCACCGGCACCTCCTACGGCATCATCGCGCCGCTCACCAATGGCGTAACCCTGGTGGTGGACGAGGAGGAGTTCGATGCCGAGCGCTGGTATCGCATCCTCCAGGATCAGCAGGTGGCGGTCTGGTACACCGCGCCCACGGCCATTCGCATGCTGATGAAGATCGGGCCGGAGCTGCCACGCCGGCACGACCTCTCGAGCCTGCGTTTCCTGGCCAGCGTGGGCGAGCCGCTCAATCCGGAAGCCGTCCACTGGGGGCGGGAGACTCTGGGTCTGCCATTCCACGACAACTGGTGGCAGACCGAAACCGGCGGGATCATGATTGCCAACTTTGCCGGCATGCCGATCAAGCCGGGCTCCATGGGGCGTCCCGTGCCGGGTATCCAAGCCGCCGTGGCGCGGCGAACGGACGCCGGCATCGAGCTGATCGAGGACCCCGACGAGACCGGCGAGCTGGTGCTCAAGGCCCCTTGGCCCTCCATGTTTCGCGGCTATCTCAACGAGAAGGCGCGCTACCGTCAGTGCTTCGTCGGCGCCTGGTACCTCACCGGCGACCTGGCCCGCCGTGATGCGGAGGGCTACTTCTGGTTCATCGGCCGTGCCGACGACGTGATCAAGTCATCGGGCCACCTGATCGGCCCCTTCGAGGTGGAGAGTGTGCTGATGGAGCATCCGGCAGTGGCCGAGGCCGGGGTGATCGGCATCCCCGACGAGATCGCCGGCGAGACGGTCAAGGCCTTCGTGTCTCTCAAGCCGGGTCATGAACCCGGCGAGGCGCTACGCAAGGAGATCCTGGGCCTGGCCCGCAAGCGTCTCGGGCCGGCCGTGGCACCCCGTCAGGTGGAGTTTCGCGACAACCTGCCGAGCACACGTAGCGGCAAGATCATGCGTCGCCTGCTGCGAGCCCGTGAACTGGGGCTGCCGGAAGGCGACACCTCGACGCTGGAAGGAGGTCGGGAATGACCACACCATCGACCGACAAGCCGCGCTTGTCCCGTGCGCACCTGCTCGACCTGCTGCGCCAGATGCTGCGCATTCGTCGCTTCGAGGAGCGCTGCGTGGAGCTCTACACCCAGGAGAAAATCCGCGGATTCCTGCATGTCTATATCGGCGAGGAGGCCGTGGGCACCGGGGTGATGCACGGGCTCAAGCCCGACGATGCGGTCGTTGCCACCTACCGGGAGCACGGCCATGCGCTGCTCAACCGCATCCCCATGGACCGGGTGATGGCCGAGATGTATGGCAAGGTGGCCGGGTGCAGCAGGGGGCGGGGCGGCTCCATGCACCTCTTCGACGCCGCCGCCCGCTTCGTCGGCGGCAATGCCATCGTCGGCGGCGGCCTGCCGCTGGCCGTGGGCCTGGCCCTGGCGGACAAGCTCGCCGGGCGCAGTCGAGTCACCGCCTGCTTCTTCGGCGACGGCGCCGCGGCGGAGGGTGCCTTCCACGAGAGCCTCAACCTGGCCGCCCTGTGGAAGCTACCGGTGCTCTTCGTCTGCGAGAACAACCGCTACGCCATGGGCACGGCGCTGCGATACTCCCATGCCCAGACGGAGCTTTTCCGCAAGGCCGAAGCCCTGGGGGTGCCCGCGGAGAGCGTCGACGGCATGGACATCGCCCGCGTGGAGGCCGCCAGCGCACGCATGCTGGAGGCGCTGCGCGCCGGTGACGGACCGCGCTTCCTGGAGTGCCTGACCTACCGCTTCCGCGCCCACTCGATGTTCGACCCGGAACTCTATCGGGACAAGGCCGAGGTGGAGGAGTGGAAGCAGCGCGATCCCATACCGCGCCTGTGGCAGTGGATGCAGCAGTCGGGCCTCCTGCACGAGGGCGAGCTGGAGGCGCTGGAGGCGGAAATCGCCGGTGAGGTGGATCGGGCCGTGGCCTATGCCGAGGCGGCGGAGTGGGAGCCGGAGGCCAGCCGCTTCGAGTTCGTCACTCGTGAAGCCACCGTCGCACCGACACCGCCGCCTGCCGCCGAGCCCGAGCCCGTGGAGCTGAGCTTCCGCGAGGCCTTCCGGCTCGGCCTGATCGAGGCCCTGGAGCACGACGAGCGAGTCTTCATGATGGGCGAGGATATCGGCCACTACGGCGGCTGCTATGCGGTCAGTCGTGGTCTGCTGGAGCGTTTCGGCCCCGAACGTATCCGCGACACGCCGCTGTCGGAGAACGGCTTCACCGGCGCAGGCATCGGCGCGGCACTTGGCGGGGCACGGCCCATCGTCGAGATCATGACCGTCAACTTCAGCCTGCTGGCCATGGATCAGATCGTCAATACCGCGGCGACCCTGCTGCACATGTCCGGCGGCGAGTTCGAGGTGCCCCTGGTGATTCGCATGGCCACCGGCGCCGGCCGCCAGGTAGCCGCCCAGCACTCACACAGCCTGGAGCACTGGTACGCCCATGTGCCGGGGCTCAAGGTGCTGGCCCCCGGCACCCTGGAGGATGCGCGCTACATGCTCTGGGCGGCGCTCCAGGACCCCAACCCGGTGCTGATCTTCGAGCACGTGCTGCTCTACAACCGCGAAGGCCGGATGGCACCCTGTCCCCAGGGCGTGGATATCCACCATGCCGCCATTCGCCGCCCGGGGCGCGACCTCAGCCTGATCACCTATGGCGGCAGTCTGCCCAAGACCCTGGAGGCGGCCGAGGCCCTGGCCGCGGAGGGTATCGAGGCCGAGGTGGTGGACCTGCGCGTGCTGCGCCCCCTGGACACGACGACGCTGATCGAGTCGGTCAGCCGCACCCATCGCGCCGTGATCGTCGACGAGGCGTGGAAGACCGGTAGCCTGGCCGCTGAGATCGCCGCAATCCTCGCCGAGCAGGCCTTCTGGGCGCTGGACGCACCCATCGAGCGGGTCTGCACCGACGAGATCCCCATTCCCTACCCGCAACACCTTGAGAACGCTGCGCTGCCCCAGGTAGCGGACATTCTGTCGGCGGCCCGTCGTGCCTTGGGAGCCGCGGCGTGAGCGATTTCGTG
>SKVX01000257.1 GCA_007129225.1 Halomonas sp. | reverse complement strand
TCGACGAGCGTCGACTGGGGAGGTTCTGATGCTGACCGCCACCGAGAAGCGCATCGTCGAGCGCTGCGAGGCGCTGATGGACGACACCCTGGCGCTGACCCGCGACCTGGTGCGCGGCTACAGCGTGCTGGGTGAGGAGCATGGCGCGCTGGTGACCATGGAAAGCTGGCTCGAGCGTCTCGAGCTGCCGGCCACCCGGGTACCGCTTGACGCCCCCGGCTTCGCCGAGCACCCCCACCGCGCTCCCACCGAATGGTCATGCGACGGACGCTACAACCTGGTGTCCCGGCTCAACGCCGGCGCCAGAGGGCCACATCTGGTCTTCAATGGCCATCTGGACGTAGTGCCCGCCGAGCCCCTCGACATGTGGACCCGACCGCCCTGGGAGCCTTGGGAGAAGGACGGCTGGCTCTACGGCCGCGGCGCCGGCGACATGAAGGCCGGCATCGCCGCCATGGTCATGGCCGTGCAGGCGGTACGCGAGGCCGGCGTTTCCATCGACTTTCCCCTGACCCTGCAGACGGTGATCGAGGAGGAGTGCACCGGCAATGGCGCACTGGCCTGCCTGCACCAGGGCTACAGCGGCGACTTCGTGCTGATCCCCGAGCCCTTCGGCAGCCAGATCTATGCCGGCCAGGTGGGCGTGCTGTGGTTCCGCATGCGCATCGACGGCGTGCCGGCCCACGTGCTCGACACCCGCGCCGGCAGCAACGCCATCGAGACCCTGATCGAATACCTGCCCGCCTTCAAGGCACTGGAGATAGAGATCAACGCGCTGCCGCGCCAGGCACCCTACGACTCGCTCGAGAATCCCTTCAATCTCAGCATCGGCAAGATCGAGGGGGGCAACTGGGCCTCCAGCGTGCCGGCCCATGCCGTGCTAGAAGGTCGTGTCGGCTTCCCCCCCGGCATGACGCCCGATGAAGCCATGAACCGCGTTCGCCGGTGCATCGAGTCCCGCCACTCCGAGCTCGGCGATGGCAGCCCCACCCCCCGGGTGGAATTCCACGGTTTCCGCTCCGAGGGCTTCCTGGTCAACCTCGAAACGCCGGGTATCGAACTGCTCTCGCGCTGCCACCAGGACCTGCTCGGCCAGCCGCCGAAGGCCTACCTCGCCACCTGCACCACCGACCTGCGGGCCTTCCACGTCAGCGGCAACATCAACGGCACCTGCTACGGCCCGGTGGCCCAGCGCATCCACGGCGTCGACGAATGCGTGGAGATCGACTCGATCCGCCACGTGCTCACCACCTACGCCCTGTTCATTCACCGCTGGGCACAGCTGGCCGATACCGGAGGAAACGAATCATGAAGGATGCCTACCTGGTCGACTATGGCCGCAGCGCCTTCACCCGCGCCCACCCACGCAAGCCGGAAGTGGACGGTTGGGCCGAGACCCGCGGTGACGCCCTGCTCGCCCGGGTGATCGACGCCCTGCTCGACCGCAGCGGCCTCGACCCGCAGGAAGTGGAAGATCTCAGCGTCGGCTGTGCGCTACCGGTCAAGGAGCAGTGGAGCTTCGGCGGCCGCTACCCGCTGTGGCTGTCCCAGTCCCTGGGTCCGCGGGGCCGCGAATGCGCCACCCGCCAGATCGACCAGCAGTGTGGCTCGGGACTGGCCGCCCTGCGCAGCGCCGCCCGTGAGATCCAGGCCGGCGGCGTAGAGGTGGCCATCGCCGGCGGCTTTGAAAACATGACCCGGGTACCCATGGGCCCCGCCCTGTTCAAGGAAGGCGTGCTGACCTCTCCCGAAGAACTGAATGACGCGACTTGGCTCGAACTCGGCGTGGCCCTGAACATGGGCATCACCGCCGAGCGCCTGGCCCAGGCGGCCGGCATCGAGCGCGACGACATGGACGAGTTTGCCCTGACGTCACACCACCGGGCCGCCCAGGCCGAGGCCGACAACCATCTCGCCGGCGAACGACTGGCGCTGGCCAACCCAGCCGGGAAGGTCATCGACCGGGACGCCAATATCCGCCCCGATACCAGCCTGGAAAGGCTCGCCGGACTCGATCCGGTCTTCCTCGAAGGCGGCCGTGTCACCGCCGGCAACAGCTCGCCGCTCACCAGCGGTGCCGCTGCGTCAGTCGTGATGTCCGCAGCTGCTCTCGAGCGCCATGGTGCCAGGCCGAAGGCGCGCATCGTCGCCATCGCCGACGTGGGCGTCGCGCCGGAACGAATGGGCGCCGGCGCCGCCGCAGCCGCCGAGCAGGCGCTGGCACGTGCCGGGCTCGTTGCATCACAGATCGATGCCTGGGAGATCAACGAAGCCTTTGCCGCCGTGCCACTACACGCCATGCGCACGCTCGGCCTCGACCCCTCCCGGGTCAATGTCTGGGGCGGCGCCCTCGCCCTGGGCCACCCCCTTGGGGCGACCGGCATACGCCTGACCGGCACCCTGGCGCGGATTCTCGCTCATCGCGGCGGCCGCTACGGCTGTGCCACCGCCTGCGTGGGCGGAGGGCAAGGGATTGCCGTGATTCTCGAGCGGCTATGAACAGTTGTTAATCGAGGCAAGAGGCAACATCGATTGAACACACATAACAGGAGGTGAGAGAGCAGCAAGCCCCGGATTCGCTGGAATAGCGTAGATACCAACGAAGCATGGCGCGACGCGATGGTGTCGCAAATCCACAGAAGCAAACCAACATAAAACAGGAATCGACATGACAAATCACAAAAAGTCTTTTCATCGTCCTCTTATTGGCGCCTTGACGCTACTTGGGGTTATTTCCTTCGCAAGCATGAGCGCCCAGGCGCGAGACTTCTCAGAGATCCAGGGCGACGTCTTTCAGGTGGCCAACTCTGGCGCCTACCCCCCCTTCAGCTATGTCGATACCGCCGGGAACCTTGTCGGCTTCGACGTGGATATCGCCGAAGCCCTGGCAGACCGGATGGGGGTCGACGTCAATATCCAGACATCTCCGTGGAACGGCATCGTCGCCGCCCTGGCAGGCGGCCGCTTCGACGCTTGCATCTGCAGCATGAGCGTGACCGAAGAGCGTGAGCGCGCCGTCGACTTTACCGACAGCTATTACAGTTCGGGGCTCTCCATCTGGGTTAGGCAAGAGACGGATGACGTCAACAGCATCGAAGACTTCGCCGGCAAGCGGGTAGGCTCCACCCTGGGTGAAACGGGCAACCAGTGGGCCACTGAAAACAGCGAAGGAAACTGGCGAAACCAGACCTTCCAAGGCTTGCCTGACATGCTCAACGGGCTCACCACCGGACGAATCGACGTCATGATCGCCGATGACATCCCCGTGTACGTGGCGCTCAATGATCAGGAACTCCCCATCAAGCAAGTCGATGTCGGCGAGCTGCCCAGCTGGCCTGCCGCCATTGCCATTCAGAAGAACAAGCCGGAACTGAAAGATGCCCTCAATACGGCGCTGGCCGAGATCAGGGCGGATGGCACCTATCAGGAAATCGTCGACAAGTGGATCGGCGAAGGGGTCCAGTTCGACTGACAGTCGTGAACAGCAGGGCGCAAGCCCTGCTGATTTCCATCCCACTTTTATTACAACGACAGAGTCTAGGGGATCATGGATATCAATCTGATGATCGAAATATCGCCGTTGCTGGTGAAGGCGGCCTGGGTAACCGTCGATATATCGGCTCGAGCCCTGTTCTTCGGCTTCTTCATCGCCTCCGCGCTGGTGGCACTGCGAAGCTCACGAATTCCCCCC
>SKVX01000462.1 GCA_007129225.1 Halomonas sp. | reverse complement strand
GCAGCGGGCTGAGCTCCATGCACTGAGTCAGTTTCGGGAAAGTGTCATCGAGAGTGCCCACGTCTGGATCAATGGGCTGGACCGCGAGGCGAGGGTGACGCTGTGGAACGATGCTGCCGAACGCATCTCTGGGTACCGGCGCGATGAGGTGCTGGGTAGCGACAGAATCTGGCAGTTGTTATACCCGGACCCCGGTTATCGCAGCGAAATTGCTGGAGAAGTGCAGCAGATCCTGAGCGCCGGTGCTGAAGTGCAGGATTTCGAAACCACCATTTGCACCAAGAGTGGCGAGGAGAAGGTGATTGCCTGGGACTCCAGGCAGCTGACCGATGAACACGGTCATGTTGTCGGGTCGGTGGCTATCGGCCGTGATGTCACTGCCCGGCGTGGCGCCGAGCAGGCCCTGCTGAAGCGTGAACGGGAGTTGACGACACTGATCGCCAACCTGCCCGGCATGGCTTACCGCTGCCTCAACGATGCCCAGTGGACCATGCGGTTCGTGTCCAGTGCCTGCCTGGAGCTGACCGGATACCGGGCAGAGGAGCTGGTGGATAACCGGTGCGTAGCCTGGGCCAGCCTTATCCATCCGGAGTACCAAAAGCGGCTTCATGCCCAGGTTGATCAGGCCGTTGAGCAGGGAGAGCCCTTCGCCGTGGAATACCAGCTGCGCAAGCGCAATGGTGAGCTGGTGTGGTGCTGGGAACAGGGTCGTGCGGTGACCATCGATGGTGAGCAGTACCTGGAAGGAATCATTATCGATATCAGCGAACGGAAGAGGATGGAGCAGGCACTCGAGGCATTGGCGAAGCAGGATGCCTTGACGGGGCTGCCCAATCGGCGTGCGTTCAACCGTCGCCTGGAGGAGGAGTTGGCCCGGGCCACTCGCTATGAGCGCCCGTTCAGCCTGCTCTGGCTGGATTTGAATCATTTCAAGATGATCAACGACAGCTATGGCCACCTGGCCGGCGACGCGGTACTGCGGCAGATCAGCCAGCTGATTAAGGACCATCTGCGCAAGATAGACTTTATCGCTCGATATGGTGGCGATGAGCTGACGGTGATTCTTCCCGAGATGTCGTTCGAGGCTGGCCGGGAGACGGCCGAACGATTACAGGCGCTGGTGGCATCGAAGCGCTTTGATGCGCTCAACGGCCATACCATACCCCTCACGCTCAGTATCGGCGTGGCGGCGTTTCCCCAACATGGCAAGAGCGCCATGGCGCTGTGTGACGCCGCTGACAGGGCCATGTATCAAGCCAAGCAGACTCGTGCCACTGCCGATCAGGATCGGAACGGGCCTGGTCGTCGATAGAGCCGACCTATCTTGGTTTGAACAGGGTTGTGGGAACAGGACGGTCTCGGGGGTTGAAATAGGGAAGCGATATGGACGGATTCGTAGGGACTGCTACAGCTGAGGCCAGGCTGACGCCTGGGGTTCCGGTGGGCATCAGTGCCTGCCTGATGGGCGAGCCGGTGCGCTACAACGGGGGTCACAAGCGCTCCCGCTACTGCCTGGAGGTGCTGCAGGAGTGTTTCGCCTTCGAGCCTTTCTGCCCCGAGCTGGAAGCCGGCCTCGGCGTGCCGCGGGAGCCGATTCGCCTGGTCGGCTCGCCCGGCGAAACACCGCGGGTGAAGGGGACGGCGGACCCGCATCTCGACGTCACCGAACGGCTACGGGATGCCGGCGAAGCCTTCGTCGCGCGTCATCGTCACCTGCGTGGCTTCATCCTGATGAAGGGCTCGCCGAGCTGCGGTCTCGAGCGGGTCAAGGTGTATCACCACAACGGAATGCCGAGTCATTCCGACTCGGGCCTCTTCGTGCGTGTGTTGCGTGAGTATTTTCCGGAGCTGCCGCTGGAGGAAGAAGCACGCATGAATGATCCCGTGCTGCGCGAGAATTTCATCACCCGGGTGTTCGCCTTCGATGACTGGAAGCGTCACGTCGAGGATGCGCAGGCGTTTCATGCGCTTATCCGATTCCATAGCCGCCAGAAGTATCTGGTCATGGCACATCACGTCGAGTCCTACCGTGAACTGGGTCGCTACCTGGGCAGCGAAGCCCACGCCCAGCCGCTGGAAGCGGTGAAGCACCGCTACCTGCAGGGGTTCATGTCGGCGCTATCACGTCCGGCCACCCGCAAGACCCATGCCAACGCGCTGATGCACGTGATGGGCTACCTGAAGCAGGTGCTGGACAGCGAGGTTAAACAGGACCTGCTGCAGGCGGTGGAGGAGTACCGCCTGGGCCATGTACACCTCGCCGTGCCGGTGCGGTTGCTCAACCACTACTTGAAGCGCCACGGCTCGGACTATATTCGCCAGCAGACCTATCTCGACCCGCATCCTTACGAACTGGGCCTGCGCAACACCATCTGAAAGAACCGCTGAGAACGGCCGCGCTCTTTCAGGCTTCCGCCCGGTGCCGGCCGAACTGCAGCTCGGCCAGGTGGCGGTAGAGCGGGCTCTGCTCGAGCAGTTCGGCGTGGCGACCGGCGGCGACCAGTCGCCCATCGTCGAACACCAGCAGACGGTCGGCGGCGGTCACTGTGGCCAGCCGATGGGCGATCACCAGACTGGTGCGCCCGGCCATCAGTCGATCCAGCGCCTGCTGCACCAGGCGCTCGCTCTCGGCGTCCAGGGCGCTGGTGGCTTCGTCCAGCAGCAGTACACGGGGGTCCTTGAGCAGGGCCCGGGCAATGGCCAGGCGCTGGCGCTGGCCGCCGGAGAGCTGCACCCCCCCGGGGCCAAGATCGGTGTCGAAACCGCGGGGCAGGGCTTCGACGAAGCCCAGCGCATTGGCATCGCGCGCCGCGTCACGCAGTTCATCGAGGCCGGCATCGGGCTTGCCGTAGCGCAGGTTGTCGGCCACCGTTCCGGTGAACAGCACCGGCTCCTGGGCCACCAGGCCCATGGCGGCCCGGAGTGCTTTCGGGTCGAGCTCGCGCAGGTCGATGCCATCCAGTGTCAGGCGGCCTTGGTCGGGGTCGTGAAAGCGCAACAGCAGGCCGAGCAGGGTACTCTTTCCGGCACCGGAAGGGCCGACCAGGGCGATGCGCTCGCCGGGACGAATCCACAGGTCGAGGGAGTCGAGCGCAGGCATTTCGCGCCCGGGGTAGGCAAAGCTCACGCTCTCCAGGCGGATCTCCCCGCGCAGCGGTGAAGGCAGCGGCGCTGGATGGACCGGGGGGCGAATGTCCGGCTCGGCGTCGAGAAGTTCGAGCAGACGCTCGGCGGCGCCGGCGGCTCGCTGCACGTCGCCGGCCACCTCCGCCAGGGTTGCCACCGCGCCTGCGGCGAGTACCGCATAGAAGACAAAGGCGGAGAGCTCGCCGGCCGTCATGGTACCGGCCAGTACCGCCTGGCCTCCCTGCCACAGCATCAGCCCCACCGCGGCGAAGACCGCCAACATGGCCGCACCGGTCAGCCAGGCGCGCTGTCTCGTGCGCACCACGGCGGTGGCGAAGGCCTGCTCGACGCGCTCGCCGTAGTCGCGTCGATCGATCGCTTCGTGGGTGAAGGCTTGCACGGTGCGTATCCCATCAAGGGCTTCACTGGCGTAGCGTCCCAGCTCGGCCACCCGGTCCTGGCTGTGACGGGAAAGCCGACGGACACGACGACCGAACCACAGGATCGGCAGTACCGTGGCGGGGATGCCGATCAGCACCAGCGCCGATAGCCAGGGCTGTGTCACCAGCATCAGTGCAACGGCGCCCAGCAGCATCACCAGGTTGCGCAGCGCCAGCGAGATCGAGGAGCCGAACAGGGTCTGCAGTACGCTGGTGTCGGCGGTCAGCCGTGAAGCAATCTCGGCGGCGCCGCGGTCGCGGTGAGTGGCGCTCTCGAAGTAGGCCGGCTGGAGCTCGAGCAGGTGATCGAAGACCTGCCGCCGGAGGTCGCCGGCCAGCCGCTCGCCGATCCAGCTCACTTGGTAGTAGCGCAGGGCCGAGGCCGCGGCCAGTACGCTCACCACCGCGAGCATGGCGGCCAGCGTCTGGTTGAGCTGGGTGCTATCCCGGGCCAAGAAGCCCTGGTCGATTACCAGGCGCAGCCCCTGGCCCAGCAGCAGCACGCTGGCGGAAGCCACCAGCAGGGCAAGGGCGGCGATGGCCAGCCGGCCACGGTAGGGCGCCAGCAGCTTGAGCAGGCGAAGCAGGACCCGGGGGTCGGGGCGTGAGGTCATGGCAGGGTCGTCGCTGGTGGCGGGCATGCCGACACGATACCAGTACCGTCCTGGGAGTGCATGGGAGCGGCAGGCATGTGACCGGCTGCTGTACTTTTCGTATCGGTTCGAAGCGGTTTAAGCTGGAAGGGTTACCTGAAAAGGGAGTTTCATACGATGACGAGCGGGATGAAGAGTGCGGTTGCCATTCGCCACCTGGCCTTCGAGGACCTGGGGGTCTTCGAACCGGTGCTGGAGGAGCTGGGTTACCGGATTCGCTACCTGGACCCGGGGGTGCTGGACCCCGATGCCCTGGAAGCGCTGGATGTGGAGAGTCCCGAGCTGATGGTGGTGCTGGGGGCGCCGATCGGTGCCAACGACGAGGCGCTCTATCCCTTCCTGGGCGCCGAACTCGACGCCATTCGTCACCGACTCGACTCAGGTCGACCGCTGCTCGGGATCTGCCTGGGCGCGCAGCTGATCGCCCGTGCGCTGGCCGGCAGGGTGTTTCCCATGCCGGACAAGGAGATCGGCTTTGCCGATGTCAGCCTGACCCGTGAGGGGCAGGAAGGTCCGCTGCGCCATATCGGCAATCCGGATACCGTATTGCATTGGCATGGCGACATGTTCGAGACGCCACCCGGTGCCGTGCGCCTGGCCTATAGCCACGACTGTGCCCACCAGGCCTTCTCCGTGGGCGATACCGTGTTGGGGCTGCAGTTCCATCTCGAGGCCGACGCGGGGCGAATCGAGCAGTGGCTGGTCGGTCATGCCGTTGAACTGGCGGGGGCCGACGTCGACCCGGTAGAGATCCGCCAGCAGGCTCGGTTGCTGGGGCCAGATCTCGAGCGGCGCGGCCAGCAGGTCTTCAGGGAGTGGCTGATGGCAGCGGAAGCGGCCAACCAGCTCATCCCTGCCGCTCCTTGAGCTGCTCCCTCAGGCCGTTGGGGACTTTCTTGATGATGAGCCGGTCCTGAGTCTCGTCGTATTCGATGCTGGAGCCGAGCAGGTGCGAGTCGAAGCTGATCGAGACGCCGTTGGAGCGCCCGGTGAAGCGACGAAACTGGCTGAGGGTTCGCTTGTCGGGGGGGATCTCTGGGGAGAGTCCGTAGTCGGCATTGCGGATATGGTCGAAAAAGGCCTTCGGCTGCTGCTCGTCGAGCAGTTCCGAGAGCGTTTCGAGGGTCATGGGTTCGCCGCTGCGTGCCTGCTCGTTGGCATAATCGAGCAGCACGTCCGTCTTCTCCCGGCTCTGATCTTCGGCAAAGTCTTCCTGTTCCACATAGTCACTGAAGGCCTTCAGCAGAGTACGGGTCTCGCCGCTGGCGTCCACGCCCTCGGTGGCGCCGAGCAGTTCGGCAAAGCCCTCGGCCAGCTTCTTGCCCCCTCTGTCTCGGGTCCAGGAGAGATATTGCCGGGAAGGGGAGTCGCTCCGCCACTGGCTGAGGTTGATACGCGCCGCCAGGCTCATCTGGGCAAGGTTGAGCTGTGCTGACGCCATCACGCCGTGGGCGCTGTCGATGGCGTAGCCCTCGCGGTGATGAAGCAGGGCCAGGCTCAGGTAGCGTGTGTCGCCCTGCTGATAATCGACGAAAAGCAGGTGCCCCGAGACCGAAAGGTGCGCATCGAGCAGTTCGGCGATGCGCTTTGCCACTTCCCGGGTGAAGGAGGTGAAGTCGCTTTGGCCGTCCAGGTATCCCGTTAGCTCCCGTGGGAGTCTCAGCGCCTGCGGATCCTCCACGTCCTGTGCGCTCTTGAAGTGACCCCAGGCCTTGGGCTTGGCGTGGTAGGCATCGTTGAAGCCGGCCAGGAGGTCTTCCAGGGTGTCCGATGGCGCCGCTTCGGCAGGCGCCGGCTGCAGGGTGGCCGGCTGCTCGTCGGATGCCTTGGCGATGCGGTGGATGATGCTGTGCAGTATCGGCATGAAGGGTCCGGGAAGAAGGGCGGGAATGCGATGATACCCGCCACGGGGATGAGTTCAACCCGACGGTGGGCTCGGCAGGGTTCTCAGGCTTCGATGGCGGCCCGGGACGAAGGCGCGTCGGCCACCACGACACGGTTGCGGCCCTGCGCCTTGCCTTCATAGAGTGCCTCGTCGGCGCGGAGCATGGCCGGGTCCAGCGTCACTTCATCCTCTGCCACATGGCTGATGCCTACCGTGACGGAGAGCATTGGGGTATCACCCAGCATGGGCAGGGACAGCCCGGACACTTTCCGGCGTAGCCGCTCGGCGATGCGAGTGGCGGTGGCGGTGTCGGCCTGGGGCAGCGCGATGATGAACTCCTCGCCGCCGTAACGACCGATGATGTCCGTGTCACGCAGCACCGATGCGCAGCAAGAGGCGATGGTGGCCAGGACCAGGTCGCCCACCGCATGGCCATGATGATCGTTGAGTTCCTTGAACAGGTCGATGTCGACCATGCAGATGGCAAGCGGCGTCTCCTCACGCTTGGTGCGGTTCAATTCCCGCTCGGCAAGCTCGAAGAAATGGCGGCGGTTGGCGATGCCGGTCAGGTGATCGGTACTCGCCATGATACGCAGCTGCCGTTCGAGCTGGCGTCGTTCATCGATCTCGGCTTGCAGCTGGCGATTGATGTTCCGCTCCTCGATCAACAGGGCGAATTGCCTGCGCTGGAGACAATTGAGCCGAGTGAGTGTCACCCAGCCCAGCAGGTTGGCGAAGCCGAGCAGCAGCAGGCCACTGGCGAGCATGGCAAGCGATATATCGGGCCGGTAACCGAGCGCGATGGCAAAGCCGAGAGCGAGATAGGCATTCCAGGCAAGAATCCAGGGCAGCCGGCTGGGCATCAGCAGGTATAGTGTCGTGCAGGCCACCACCATGGTGGCGATATGCAGGCCGCCCGTGCCGGGGTGAAGGGGGATGGTGAGCAGCAGACCACTGATGCCGACGAAATAGGCGAGGTTCACAGGCAAGCTCTGTTGGACCAAGGCCGGCTGCAGCTTGACCGCCAGCGCCAGCGACAAGCAGGACATGGCAACGAACGCACGAATGGCCAGCAGGGCGAGGAACTCGCCGTTAAAGCCAACCAGGGCCAGGTCGGCCAGGCTGAAGATGAAGAAGATGCCCGAGATCGCACACAGGGCGAGCACAAGCTGCCGGGCATCCTGCGCCAGCATGGTGCGGCGATATAACGCTTCCAGCGTCGAATCCTGGAATTCGGCGCGCCAGTCGAGAAGGGGCGCCTCCCTGAATTCGGTGTTGCCAGCAGCCATCGGCTCATTCCTTGGAAGGGTCGCACGCACCTGTCTCGTCGCGGAGCCAGGTTCCTTCCGATTATTGTTCTCGTCTGCTTCCACGGCATCGGTTCCCCGGAGGAGCCGCCTCGTTGCACCTTCTGAAGCATGGATGCGAGCCCCTAACTTTGCCAGTCACTTCTGTGCGCGTTCGATACACATGATTACACAGTGGCAAGACAATACAGGAAACAACGCCAGTTACGGCTTCAGTCGATAGCCGGTCTTGAATATCCAGTTCACCACCGCCAGCGAGACTCCAAGGAAGGCCACGATCATGAACACGCTGGCCCAGATGCTGACATCGCCGCTGCCGTAGAAACTCCAGCGAAAGCCGCTGACCAGGTAGACCACCGGGTTGAGCAGCGTCACCGTCTGCCAGAAGGGGGGCAGCATGTCGATGGAGTAGAAGGTGCCGCCGAGGAAGGTCAGCGGCGTGACCACCAGCAGCGGCACGAGCTGCAGCTTCTCGAAGCCGTCGGCCCAGATGCCGATGATGAAACCGAGCAGACTGAAGGTCAGCGCAGTGAGCACCAGGAAGAGCAGCATGACCAGCGGGTACTGGATGGTAAAGGGGACGAACAGGCGTGCCGTGCCAAGCACGATCAGGCCCAGTATCAGCGACTTGGTGGCCGCCGCACCGACGAAGCCCAGTACGATCTCCAGGTAGGAGATGGGGGCCGAGAGGATTTCGTAGATCGAGCCCGAGAAGCGTGGAAAGAAGATACCGAACGAGGCGGTGGAGACACTCTGAGTCAGCAGCATCAGCATGATCAGCCCGGGTACGATGAAGGCCCCGTAACTCACGCCGTCCACTTCGCTGATGCGCGAGCCGATGGCCGCCCCGAAGACCACGAAGTAGAGCGAGGTGGACACCACCGGCGAGACGATGCTCTGCAGTACGGTGCGCAGGCTGCGCGCCATCTCGGCCAGATAGATGGTCTTGACGGACTGTAGGTTCATGCTCTCTCCCTGACCAGGCTGACGAAAATTTCCTCCAGCGAACTTTGCCGGGTATGGAGATCCTTGACCCGGATACCGGTGGCTTCCAGGTCGGCGAGCAGGCCGGCGATGCCGGTGCCTTCCTCCTGTTGTGTCACGTCGTAGGTGTAGACCAGTGCATGACCGTCCTCCATCAATGCCAGGTCGTGGCCGGCCAGTGCCGCCGGCACGTCATTGAGGGGCTGATCCAGGTGCAGGGTCAGCTCCTTGCGGCCCAGCTGGCGCATCAGCGCCGCCTTCTCTTCCACCAGCACCAGCTCGCCACGCAGGATCACGCCGATACGGTCGGCCATCTCCTCCGCTTCCTCGATGTAGTGGGTGGTTAGGATGATGGTCACCCCCTGGTCGCGCAATTGGCGTACCACCTCCCACATCTCGCGCCGCAGCTCCACGTCGACGCCGGCCGTGGGTTCGTCGAGAAACAGGACCTTGGGCTCATGGGCGAGGGCCTTGGCGATCAGTACCCGTCGCTTCATGCCCCCGGAGAGTTCCAGCAGGCGGTTATTGCGCTTCTCCCAGAGGGTCAGTGCGCGCAGCACGGACTCGATATGCGCCGGATCGCGAGGCTTGCCAAACAACCCGCGACTGAAGCTCACCGTATCCCATACCGTGGTGAAGGCCTCGTTGGTCAGCTCCTGTGGCACCAGGCCGATCATGGCCCGTGCCTTGCGGTAGTCGGTCACGTTGTCATGACCGTCGACGCTGACGCTGCCGCTGCTGGCCCTCACCAGTCCGCAGATCACGCTGATCAAGGTGGTCTTGCCCGCGCCGTTGGGGCCGAGCAGGGCGAAGATCTCGCCGCGCTGGATCTCCAGGCTGACGTTCTTCAGCGCCTGGAAACCGCCCTCGAAGACCTTGTCGAGCTGCGCCACCCGGATCATCGGTGAGCCGGTGGCGGTCGTCTGTCCCTGGCTGGCGGCCGTTTCCGCCCTGGCCTCGGGCAGGTGGTTGAATGATAGGGTCATATCCCTGTTTCCGTTAGAGAACGAATCAATGGGCACCATCGTAACGCGAGATGTCACCCGGCACAGGGCGTGGAACGAGAAAAGCCGCCGTGACGGGCACGTGCGGCTTCTCCTGGCTGTCGCCACGCTTCAGGGAAACGCTGCACAAATCGACGAGCGAGATGAAGCACAAGGCGCACGGAGCGCAGGAGCCGGGGCATATGGGGTATATGTGAGGGCTTCGAGCACCGCGCAACGCAGTGATTCGCTCGCGCAGGCATTTGTGCAGTGTTCCCTTAGCTGCGGCTGGTGATTTCCAGCAGATGATAGCCGAACTGGGTCTTCACCGGGCCGTGAACCGTGTTCAGCTCGCCGGAGAAGACGACCTCGTCGAATTCGCGGACCATCTGGCCCGGACCGAAGCTGCCCAGGTCACCGCCCTGGGCGCCGGAGGGGCAGGAGGAGTTCTCCTTTGCGACCTCGGCGAAATCGCGCCCGCCTTCGATCTCAGCCTTGAGGGCCTCACACTTCTCTTCGCTGCTTACCAGAATATGACGCGCGGTTGCCCTGGCCATGTTGCACTCTCCAAAGTTGGCATCTTGCCGATGAAAGAAGGGTCAATCCTAACATGGCGACATGCCCGCCGGCGCTACCGCTGGGTCGGTTTCGCCAGTGTCTTCACTGACCGCCTCCAATCCGCAGTCGCAGTGCCTGGAGTCCGTCGAGCTCGACCCGGAGCTCCTCCGAAAAGACCGGATGGCCGATGACCCGAATATCCAGTGTGGCTTCGGCGCCGCGGTAGGTCACGGTGGCCGAGATCCTGGCTTGCGTGGTGATCGGTGCCAGCGGGCCATAATGAATACGCTCCACCTCCAGGGCTGAGAGGCCGCGGTCGTCGATCTGCTGCTCGATGACCTGCTTCATCGCCACGCCGTAGTAGAGGTAGAGCCCGCCATAGGCCAGGCCCACGATCACGATAAGAGAGAACAGGCGCCCCATGGGGAACTCCTTGAAGGCTGACGGTATGCTGGCAGGGTTATACCACGGGCGAGAGCCGCGGCTCCCACCCACTCCGTGAAAGTGCGCAAGTAACCGTTATAGCTGGGGGGCATCGAAATCGATCGGTTCGTCGGTGTAGACGCAGACATTGGCCGCCTCGATATCGCCCTCGGGGGATTCGACCTGTGACTGGAAGAACTGCTGGATCTCGCTGCGCCGGCAGTGTGCCTCGAAGGCTTCACGGTTGGCCCAGATCTCATGGAAGACGATGGGGAAGCTCTCACCCTGGGCAAAGGGGTTGTCGATCTGGCGGGTGACGGTATAGAGCAGGCAGGCATCTTCGCGATGGGCATTGGGCTCGAGCGCCTGGAGTGCCTTGAACACCGCCTTCTCCTTGCCGGGCTTGGGTCGGAAACTGGCGGTGCAGTAGATCTTCTGTGACATGGAATGCCCCTGCGAAATCAGTGGAGCGCAGACGATAACACTCAGGCCTCATAGGCGGCCAGGTCGACCGTTGCGGCCTCGTCACGCAGCGAAATCAGCGCCTGATAAGCGGCAGAGGCATACCATCGGTGGATCGCGTCCAGGTCGGGAAAGGAGAGCACCACCAGGTTGCGGTGCTGCGCCTGCCCCGCCAGCAGGGCAGCCTGTCTGCCACGCAGCAGGATCTCGCCGCCCCATGGCGTGAGGGTGTCGGGCACCTCGGCGACGTACTGCGCCCACTTATCGGCATCCCTGATGGTGACGTTTCCCACGACATAGGCTCTACTCATTTCTCACAACCCTCCGATGGATGTCGCCAAGGTGGCTGGCAGGTCAACCTTATCACTCCAGCGCAGGGAGTGGCGCGATTGCCCGTCGGAAACCCTTGATGGACTTGGGCTCTGGCGTCATCTTGTAGGCAAACCCGATATCAAGGAGCCCTTCATGTCCGCCTCCATCATTCTTGGCTGCCCCAGTTGCGGCGCCGTCAACCGCGTCAGCCAGGCGCGACTGGGCGATGGCCCGACCTGCGGCAGTTGCAAGAGCCGGCTATTTTCCGGCGAGCCGGTCGAGCTGACCCAGGAGAATTTTCGTGCCATGGTCGAGCGTAGCGAAATGCCGGTCGTGGTGGACTTCTGGGCGAGCTGGTGCGGCCCCTGCAAGACGATGGCACCGATTTTCGCCGAGGCGGCGAGGGAGCTCGAGCCGCGGATGCGGTTCGCCAAGCTGGATACCGAAGCCCAGCAGGCCTTGGCCGGCCGTTTCGGCATTCGCAGTATTCCCACCCTGATCGTTTTCCGGGGTGGCCAGGAGGTGGCACGTCAGCCCGGTTTGCTACAGGGGCCACAGTTGCGTCAATGGCTAGAGCCTCATCTGCTGACGTAGCCACCGCCTAACGGGTTCATGTCCGGTAGAACGGATAGAACGTATTGCATAGTGAACCCTGCGGGCCGCGATGGCTCAGGGGCCGATTCAGGCAAGGGGGAGCGCATGAGACAATGGCTAGCGATAGCATTGGGGACCACCCTGGTCGCCGTGCTCTGGCCGATTTCGGCCATGGCGGAGCGCCTGGAAGGCAAGCTCGATGACAACGAGCGGGAGTGGTATATCCTGCGCCAGGACAATGAGAGCAGCGCCACCTTTACCGATGTCGGCGACGGTGACTTCCTGATCGATATCGTCGGCTTCGCCGACCCCGACGGTAGGCGAAGCCGGGATTCACTCTCCATCAGCATGGCACTCAAGGACGGGGAGTTGCTCCATTACGATGTGCTCAACCTGATCGGTACCTCGGCGATGCCGCCCGTTTACACCTCGGAAGGGGCCGATGTTCGATTGACCCTGGAGACCTTCGCCGTAGAGGGTGGCGTCGCGCGGGTGGTTGGCAGCGTGAAGGGGGCTCTGGCCTTGCAGGAGGCCCTGGGTGAGGCGCCGAACCTGGAAGAGGGGATCGATATCGCCGTGGAGTTCGATATCACCGCCTCCCGCATTGAGTACTAGCCATTGTTTGAGCCTGGACAAGGGGAGCCGGCGCTGCAGGACAACCACCGCCTCGCCCGCCTCACCGAGCTGCTCGCCCGCTGGCAGCCGCTGTGGCGGCCGCTGCCGTTTCAGTATCGTCACCTGCCGTGGCCCGACGATTTTGCAGCACTCGGCGATGCCCTGCTGGGGTTGAGTGAGCAAGACGTGATGCGGCTGCAGGCCTCCCCCTTCCATGCATCGCCGCTGGCCGAGTGGCTGCCGGTGGCGGAGCTGGAGGCGCTGGTTGACCTGCCGATGCTACCCGCTCCAGTAGTCTCTCTGCCCTCCGAATGGGGCCAGCATGTGGGTGGTCGCAAGTGGCGCCAGATCGAGGCCTTCGTCGAGCAGGTACGCCCCGGTCCCGGAGAATCGCTGGTGGAGTGGTGTGCGGGCAAGGGCCACCTGGCCCGCACACTGGCACGGCGGCATGCCGTCGACGTTACCGCTCTGGAGTGGCAGGCCGGCCTGTGTGACGAGGGTCGCCGGTTGGCGGCGCGGCAAGGTGTGCAGTTAGACATGCGTCAGCAGGACGTGATGGCCTTGGACCAGGGGCCGCCGCTGACTGCGCAGACCCACATCGCGGCCCTGCATGCCTGTGGCGATCTGCATGTGCGTCTGCTGGAGTTGGCCGCAGAAACGGGCAGTTCGGTGACCCTGGCGCCCTGTTGTTACCAGCGCACCCGCGCCACGGCCTATCGACCGCTTTCCCGTCGCGCCAAGGCGCTGAGCGAGGCTCATTACCTGGTGTTCTCCCGGGAAGACCTGGCTATGGCGGTCCAGGAGACCGTAACAGCGCCAGGCGGGGTTCAGCGAAGCCGGGAGCGCGCCAACGCCTGGCGGCTGGGTTTTGATGAATGGCAGCGCCAAGTGCGTGGAATCGATGCCTATTTGCCCGTACCCAGCCTGGCCTATGGGCGCTTGCCCGATGATTTTACCGGTTTCTGCCGCTGGGCGGCACGGCAGAAAGGCCTGCCGCTCCCGTCGGGTGTTGACTGGGCCGCCTTAGAGGCGGCCG
>SKVX01000107.1 GCA_007129225.1 Halomonas sp. | reverse complement strand
TGCCTTCAGCGTGGCGTGCATTCTACCGTCTCCGGCGCTTCTGTCAATCGCGAATCTCACCAGCCGATCCGAAAAAATCAAACAGAAACAAGCACTTTCTCCACTTGCACCGCCGGTAACGTTTGCCCGTTGCCGGCAGCGGATGCGTACTTTACGTTTTTCCCTTGGCCCCTGCAAGGGCCCTTGTAAAAAAATTTCAGGAAGATGACGGGGCCATGAGGAACGATGGACAGCCAAGCTATCCACAGGGGCTTTCCACAGGCCGCTGGGGCCAAGCGCCTGTGGATGGAACTCCCAGCCCAGAGACGACAACGCCCGCACATGGCGGGCGCTGGCAGGGCAACTGACTTGTCATCAGTGGTACTGGAAACAGAGGCATTGAACTCAGCTCAGGGTCACCCGCGCATAGCGCTTCTTGCCCGCCTGGATCACATAGCTCTTGCCGGTATCGAGCATATGGTCCTTGGCAACCACCTCGCCATCGACCTTGACCCGACCGTTGCCCAGCATGTCCTTGGCCTGGGCACTGTTGTTAGCCAGACCCGAGCGATTGAGCAGGGCGGCGATGGGCGCCTGGGCACTGCCCTCGAAGTCGACCTCGATCTCGGGCAGGTCCTCGGGCAGCTCACCCTCGGCCAACTGGTTCCCGGCAGACCGGTGGGCATTAGCCGCGGCGTCTTCACCGTGATAGCGAGCGATCAGTTCCCGGGCCAACACCATCTTGATATCACGTGGGTTGGCACCCTGCTCGGCATCGCGCTTGAGGCTTTCGATCTCTTCGTTGCTCTTCAGCGAGAGCAGTTCAAAGTAGCGCCACATCAGGCTGTCGGGCATGGAAACCAGCTTATTGAACATGGAGCCGGGCGCCTCATCCACGCCGACATAGTTGCCCAGCGACTTGGACATCTTCTGCACGCCGTCCAGGCCCTCGAGCAGCGGCATGGTGATGACGACCTGGGGCTCCATGCCGAAGTGCTTCTGGATCTCACGCCCCATCAGCAGGTTGAACGTCTGGTCCGTCCCCCCCATCTCCACGTCGGCCTTCAGCGCCACGGAGTCATAGCCCTGCACCAGCGGATAGAGAAACTCATGGATGGAGATCGGCTGGCTGGACTTGTAGCGCTTGTTGAAGTCGTCCCGCTCAAGCATGCGTGCCACGGTGCTCTGGCCGGCCAGCTCGATCATGTCGGCAGCACTCATGGCGGAGAACCACTCCGAGTTGAAGCGAACCTCGGTCTTTTCGGGATCGAGAATCTTGAACACCTGCTCCTTGTAGGTCTGGGCGTTGGCGCGGACCTCCTCCTCGGTGAGCGGCTTGCGCGTGACATTCTTGCCGGTGGGGTCACCGATGCGGCCGGTGAAATCGCCGATGAGGAAGATGACTTCGTGCCCGAGCTCCTGAAACAGGCGCATCTTGGTCAACAGCACGCTGTGACCAAGATGCAGGTCGGGGGCGGTCGGATCGAAACCCGCCTTGATACGCAGTTTGCGCCCGGATTCCAGCTTCTTGACCAGCTCGTCCTCGATCAGGATCTCGTGGGTGCCTCGCTTCAGAAGCGCCAGCGCGCTCGCGACATCGGTCATCGTCTCCGACTCCACACAATACGGTTGCCAGGCCCTGCCTGCAGGGTCCATTGAATGGGGCAGAATGTTAGCATGACTTCGAGCCTCGCGGAGGAGCTCGCAACAGGGAGTAGAGGAATGACACTGTTCATCGGCCTGATGTCCGGCACCAGTCTCGACGGCATCGATGCCGCCCTGGTCGATATCGCCGACAACGGCACGACATACCTGCGCGCCACCCACGCCGAGCCCATGCCGGAAAGCCTGCGTGAGTCGTTGCTGGCACTCTGTCAGGCCGAGCGCGCCGGATTTGCCCAACTGGCCTACGCGGAAGATGCGTTCTGCCACCTGCAGGCGACAGCCGTTCAGCGACTGCTGGCTGCCAGCGACACGCCACCTGACGCCATCGCCGCCATCGGCAGCCACGGCCAGACCATCGAGCATGCTCCCTGGGGGCATGGCGAAGCGCCTGCCTATACCATGCAACTGGACAACCCCAGCCTGCTGGCCGAACTGAGCGGATGCACGGTGGTGGCGGACTTCCGCCGTCGCGACCTGGCCGCCGGTGGGCAGGCGGCGCCGCTGGCCCCCGCCTTTCATGATGCCCTGTTTCGCCGGGAGGGTGAGTGGCTGATGGTGCTCAACCTGGGCGGCTTCGCCAACCTGACGCTGCTGCCCCCGGCCGAGAACGATGCAGAGATCATCGGCTTCGACACCGGCCCCG
The DNA here is from genome assembly GCA_007129225.1 of Halomonas sp. Taxonomy (GTDB): domain Bacteria; phylum Pseudomonadota; class Gammaproteobacteria; order Pseudomonadales; family Halomonadaceae; genus Halomonas. The sequence continues at coordinate 1,416 of SKVX01000107.1, read as the reverse complement.
CCAACGCCTTGATGGATGGCTGGCATGCCCGTCATCGCGGCGGTCGCTTCGACCCGGAAGGCACTTGGGCCGCTTCGGGGCGAGTCGACGAAGCCCTGCTGGAACGCCTGCTGGCCGAGTCATTCTTCCATCGACCGCCGCCGCGCAGCACCGGCCGTGAAGTCTTTCATCTCGAGTGGCTGGCGCGTCACTTGACGGGAAGGGAAGCGCCCGAGGATGTGCAGGCCACATTGTCAGAGCTCACCGCCACCAGCGTCGCACTTGGCATCGCGATGGCGAGAGAGCGACTTGAGGCACCGCCGGCAGCGGCCCTGATTCCCTGTGGCGGTGGTGCCCACAACCCGGACCTGCTGGACCGCCTGGCCCGGCATATCCCGGAGACGCCCCTGGTGCCCAGCAGTGACTGGGGCTGGCCGGCTGACTGGCTGGAGGCGGGCGCCTTCGCCTGGCTCGCCTGGCGAAGGCTCGAGGGCCTGCCCGGCAACCTGCCCAGCGTCACCGGCGCCACCGGACCACGCGTGCTCGGCGGCATCTACGCCCCCTGAATGAGAGCCAGCCAGGCTTTGTCTGAAAAGTCGGCGAGCGAAGGCCAGACAAGGCAAAAATCGGCGTGAAGACGGACCGGGCTCGCGTTCGAGTTTACGGGGTGTAAATGAGTACTTTGAGCCGATTTTTAACGCCGTATGGCCGAGTGCAGCCAGTTTTCGGATAGAGCCTAGAAATCGTCTTCGTCGCGCAAGGATAGCCGCTGCGCCGAATCCTGCGCCTTGGACAGCACGTCGCTGCCTTCATCCTCGTACTTGATCATCATGCGCAGGTTGTTGGCCGAGTCGGCATGCACCAGCGCCACTTCCTCGGTGATCTGCCCAGCCGTGTAGAGCTCGTAGAGCGCCTGGTCGAAGGTCTGCATACCCAGATCCCGGGAACGGGCCATGACGTTCTTGATCTCGCCAACGTCGCCCTTGCGGATCAGGTCGGCAATCAGTGGCGAACGAAGCAGTATCTCGATGGCCGGGCAGCGCCCGCCGTCACGGGTCGGCAGCAGCTGCTGGGCGACGATGGCGTGCAGGTTGAGCGACAGGTCGAGCCAGATCTGTTCGTGCCGCTCATGGGGAAAGAAATGAATGATGCGATCCAGAGCCTGGTTGGCGTTATTGGCGTGCAGCGTGGCCAGGCACAGGTGCCCGGTCTCGGCGAAGGTCAGGGCATGCTCCATGGTCTCGCGCGTACGCACCTCACCGATCAGGATCACGTCCGGCGCCTGGCGCAGCGTGTTCTTCAGCGCCACCTCGAAGGACTCGGTATCGATTCCCACTTCCCGCTGGTTGATGATCGCCTTCTTGTGGGGATGGACGTACTCGATGGGATCCTCGACGCTGATGATATGGCCACCCACCGTCTCGTTGCGCTGCTGGA
>SKVX01000541.1 GCA_007129225.1 Halomonas sp. | reverse complement strand
CACGTGGTCAGCTCCAGGCCGCAGGCCCCGCGCGTGGACGTCGTGGCGCACGCCAAGCGCGACCTGCGCGCTGGCGAGCTGCTCGACGGCATTGGCGGCTTCTGCTCCTACGGTGCCTGCGAGCGCGCCGAGGTGGCCGCAACGCATGGGATGCTCCCGATGGGCATCGCCGAGGGAGCTAGAGTGCTGCGCGATGTGGCGCGTGACGCCGTGATCGGCTACGACGACGTGGAGCTCCCGGAGGAGCGCCTGGTGGTGCAGCTACGGCGTGAGCAGGACGAGCGCTTCGGTGCGGGAGCGTGAGCGCCGTGAGCGCCGGCGCGGGGAACGGGGACGGTCGGCGGTTGCTCGAGCCAGGAAGCGTCGCGCGCTATTCCGGGATCGGCCCGAGAATGCTCCCGTCGTTGCTCGGCGAGGCAGCCCACGCGAGCGCAGCAGCGGTCGGAGGCCGCGAGCATGCCACCGGATTGGACTGAAACCCGACCACTGCGCGTCGCCTACGTGACGATGCAGTTCCCGGCGCCGAGCGAGACATTCGCCGGCGTGGACGTCCGTGCGTTGCGCGAGGCGGGCGCCGAGGTCGAGGTGTTCTCGATGCGGCCAGCACACCGGGATCACGAGCGACTCCTGCGAGAGCGGCGGCTCGACGACGTGCCGACGTGTTCGCTCACTCGGGCTTCGTTTCTTACCGCTCTGGCGATGCTGTTTACCCGCCCCCGTTGGTGGCTGGCGCTGCTCGCCTGGGTCGTGCGCTGGCAGGCGCGCAAGCCGCGAGCGCTGATCCGTTGCCTCGCCCTGATGCCGAGCGCCCTGGCGATCTACGGACGCCTACGCGAGCGCTCTTTCGACGTGGTGCACCTCTTCTGGGGGCACTACCCGGCGCTGGTGGGCTACCTCGTACAGCGCTTCGAGCCGCAGCTCGTATCGTCGGTCTTCCTCGGAACGTACGACCTCGATCGGGACCGCTACTCGGCCGCGATGCCCGGAAGCGCGCCGGTCGCGCGCGCGGCGGACACGGTCTGGACTCACTCGCGCAGCAATCTCGAGCCGTTGCGGCGCCTTGGTATTCCAGAGAGCAAGGTGCGGCTCGTCTACCGAGGCGTTGACCTACGTGCCTTCCCGTTCGCTGCGGTCGACGATACGGAGCGCCAGGACGGCCTCGTCGTGTCGGTAGGCCGTCTCATCGAGCTCAAGGCGATGGACGACGTCCTGCGCGCGATCGCGACAGTGCGGGAGACGGTTCCGAGGGTTCGCCTGCGGGTGCTCGGCGAAGGGCCCGAGCTGCCGGCCCTGGAGGCACTCGCTCGCTCGCTGGGCATCGTTGACGCGGTGACGTTCGCCGGCCACGTGCCGAGCGAGTCGATCGCCGCCGAACTGCGCCGAGCCGCGGCCTTCACGCTGTTGTCGCGAGCCGACCGCATCCCCAATGGTGTGAAGGAGGCAATGGCCTCGGGCTGTCCGTGCGTCGTCAGCCACACGCCAGGGATGGACGAGATCGTCATAAGCGGCCGCACCGGCTACCTCGTCGAGATCGGTGACGTCGACGCCGCTGGCGAGCACCTGGCCTCGGTCCTGCGCGCTCCGCGCGAGCACGCGTCGATGGTGCGGGCCGCGCGGGCGTTGATCGAGGAGCGCTTCAGCGCGCAGGCTTCAATGGCCGAGTACCTCCGCGTCTGGCGCGATGCCGTCGCAGCGCGCCGAGCCGAGCAACCGATCGAGAGGTCGACGATGCACCGCGTGGCTTGATCCGGCCCCAACCTTACAGCGCCCACACCCGTTCGTCCGGAGGTAGCTTGGCCTTGACGTCGATCACCACACCGCCGCCGCTGAGGGCCTCGAAGACGTTGCGCTCGACGTCGGCGAGTATCACGGAGTGCGGAGCGGAGAGCACCACGGCGTCCGCCGGCGGCAGGATCTCGGGGTCGCTCAACTCCAGGCCGTACTCGTCCCGCGCCTCGTTGGGATCGGCATGGGGATCGCAGACGTCCACGGTGAGGCCGTAGGCTCGGAGCTCGCTGACCAAGTCCGGCACCTTCGAGTTGCGTATGTCGGCGACGTCCTCCTTGAAAGTGATGCCGAGCACGCGTACGCGTGCACCGAGCGGTGAGACGCCACGCCCCACGAGGAGCTTGACGGTCTTCTGCGCGAGGAAGGCTGGTACTCCGTCGTTGATCCGTCGGCCCGACAGGATCACCTGCGGGTAGTAGCCGAGTTCCTCTGCCTTGCTCGTGAGGTAGTACGGATCGACGCCGATGCAGTGGCCGCCCACCATGCCGGGTGTGAAGGGTAGGAAGTTCCATTTCGTGTTGGCCGCCGCCAGCACGTCGGCGGTACGGATGCCGAGGCGCTCGAAGATGATGGCGAGCTCGTTCATGAGTGCGATGTTCAGGTCGCGCTGCGTGTTCTCGATGACCTTGGCGGCTTCGGCGACCTCGATGCTGGGCGCGCGGTGTATGCCGGCGTCGATGATGCGGTCGTAGAGCGTGGCGACCTTGTCGAGCGTGTGCTCGTCATCGCCGGCGACGACCTTGATGATCTTCTCGAGCGTGTGCGCGGTATCGCCTGGGTTGATGCGCTCGGGCGAGTAGCCGAGATGGAAGTCGGTTCCGGCGCGCAAGCCCGAAGCGCGCTCGAGGGCGGGGCCACAGATCTCACGCGTGAGACCAGGCCAGACGGTCGATTCGAAGATGACGACGTCACCGGGCCGGAGGCACCCGCCGACCACCGCGCAAGCGCCGAGCAGCGGGCTCAGATCGGGTCGCTTGCTGACGTCGACGGGCGTGGGCACGGCGACGACGAAGGTGTCGGCGTCCGCGAGCACGGCTGGGTCGTCGCTCACGATCAACCCGCTGGCGGTGAGGCGGTTGCCGTCGACCTCGTGGTTGGGATCGCGGCCCTCGCGTAGCGCAGTGATCTTGCGGGCGTCGGTGTCGAAGCCGACCGTTCCCGGGTAGCATTCCGCGAACGCAACCGCGACCGGCAGACCGACGTATCCGAGGCCGATGACGGCGATGCGGGGATCGTTTCGTGAAGACATGGATGCAATGTACCTCGCGCGTGCGCTCACCCGAGCGACAGATGTCGCCTACATGTCAGGCATCCGAGGAGGGCTCCGCACGAGGGGGCTCCGCCCCTGTGGGCTCTCGCGGGGGTACCGGTGTCGAGCCAGGCGAAGCCGCGGCCGACTCGGCACGCTAGCAGCCGGCGTTTGGTGCTGGACGCGGTGGCCTCCGGCGCCAAGGGCGCCGATGTGACCTCCTGCGCTCATCGAGCGCAGGTCTGTTTCGCCAATGGCCGTGCTGGGGCGACGTGCGCATTATCGTGAAGAGCAGAAGGTAACGACCACGCGATCAGGGCCGCCGCGAGCGGGCCGAAGGCGCGGGAGGTAGAGCGGTGAGACAGCTCAGACGCATCGTACGGCGGCGCCTCGACCGGTTGGCGGCCAGGCTCGGGTACGTGCGCAAGCCCGATACCGACCCGGCGGTGCCGGTGGACTACAGCTTCCTCCCGATCGGTCCACTCGAGGCGCTGCAGCGGTCCGTTGGCAGGGATGTCATCGTCTCGGTTCCGCTCGACATGCTTCGCGGGCTCAACCCGGTCGGCTTCACCTTCGGCCTGGGCTCGCGCCATCCCTACGTCGAGACGGCGCGGCAGTGGCGCTCGGGGCGCTGCGTCGACTACGTCGACTCGACCCTGTACGCCT
>SKVX01000064.1 GCA_007129225.1 Halomonas sp. | reverse complement strand
GTCATGCTCTCCAGGGTGCCGGTGAGCACCCAGGTCTGGCCGGCCAGGGGCTGGGGGCGTTCGCCGACCGCCTCCTCTTTCCAGGTCAGGCCCAGGGCCCGCAGGTCGTCGATGATCTCGCCGTTGTGGGGCTGTCGGAAGAAGGTATGCACGTGGGCGGCCACCACCGGGCCGACGTCCTCCACGGCCTCCAGGTCGGTGATCTCCGCCTCCATGAGGGCGTCCAGGGTGCCGAAGTGGCGTGCCAGGTTGGCGGCGGTGGCTTCACCCACCTCGCGAATGCCCAGGGCGAAGATGAAGCGGGCCAGCGTCGTCTGCTTGGCCTTGTCGAGGGCCGCCACCAGGTTGTCGGAGGATTTCTGTGCCATGCGCGGCAGCGTTGCCAGATCCTCGGCCTTGAGCCGGAACAGGTCGGCGGGGGTCTTGACCCAGTCGCGCTCCACCAGTGCCTCGATTAGCTTCTCGCCCAGGCCATCGATATCGAGCGCCCGCCGGGAGGCGAAATGCTTTAACGCCTCCTTGCGCTGGGCACCGCAGTAGAGCCCACCGGAGCAGCGGGCGACGACCTCGCCTTCGTGACGCTCGATCTCGGAATCGCACACCGGGCAGCGTTCGGGGAAGACGATCTTCCGGGCATCGTCCGGCCGCTGCGAGGTCTCTACCCGCACCACCTGGGGAATGACGTCACCGGCGCGGCGAATGGTGACGGTGTCGCCGATCATCACCCCGAGCCGGGCAATCTCGTCGGCATTGTGCAGGCTGGCGTTGGAAACGGTGACCCCGGCCACGGTGACCGGCTCGAGCCGGGCCACCGGGGTGATCGCCCCGGTGCGGCCGACCTGGAACTCCACGTCGTTGAGCGTGGTGGTCTCCTCCTGGGCGGGAAACTTGAAGGCGATCGCCCAGCGTGGTGCTCGGGCGACAAACCCCAGCTCCCGCTGTAGGCGCAGGTCGTCGACCTTGATCACCACGCCGTCGATATCGTAGCCGAGCCGGTCGCGCCGCTCGCCCAGCCGCCGGCAGTAGTCGATGAGCCCCTGGCTGCCGGTGACCACCTCGAGGGCCGCACTGGTGCGCAGCCCCAGGTCAGCCAGCCGGGCCATCAGCTCGCTGTGGGTGGTATCGCCCGGGTCGGGCTCGAAGCGAGCCGCCTGGTAGGCGCTGAACTCCAGCGGGCGCGAGGCCGTTACCCTGGGATCGAGCTGCCGCAGGCTGCCGGCGGCGGCATTTCGCGGGTTGGCGAACACCTTGGCGCCCTCTTCACGCGCCCTGGCGTTGAGCGCCTCGAAGCCCTCGTGACTCATGATCACTTCGCCGCGCACTTCCAGCAGGTCGGGAGGTGCCTCGCCGCGCAGCTTCAGCGGCACCGAACGCAGGGTACGCAGGTTGGAGGTGATGCCCTCGCCGGTGCGCCCGTCGCCCCGGGTGGCGCCGCTGACCAGCACGCCTTGCTCGTAGACCAGCGACACCGCCGCGCCGTCCAGCTTGGGCTCGCAGCTGAAGGCGATGGTTTCGCCATCCCTCTCCAGCCGATCGGCCACGCGCTTGACGAAGGCGGTGATCTCATCCTCGTTCAATGCATTGTCGAGGGAGAGCATGGGGACAGCGTGCTGGATCTCGGGAAACCCGGCATCGGGTGGCGCCCCCACCCGTTGTGTCGGCGAGTCTGGCGTCACCAGGTCGGGATAGTCGTCCTCGATTTCCTGGAGACGGCGCAACAGCCGGTCGTAATCGGCATCGGTGAGCCGAGGTTCGTCGAGTACGTAGTAGCGGTAGTTGGCGTCGTCGAGTTCGGCGCGCAACCTGGCGACTTCATCGAGGATCTTCTGTTCGGGCTGGCTCATGCGGTTCTGTGTCTCGAAGCGGGTTTCTTGCCGCCCTGAACACGACAACCCCGTGATCGCTCACGGGGTTGTCGGCGGGTGCGGCATGGTACTCGGGCAGGTGTCAGTTCACCTGATAGCGATTGAGGCGATTGCGGCGCTCGAACTCCTGCACGCGCTGGCGGGCGAACTCCACGGTCTGCGCGGTCATCACGCTGTGGTTCTCGTCCTTCAGCTCGCCACCCAGATTGCGCACGATCACCATGGCGGTCTCCACCATCGCCTCGAAGGCAGCCGCCGTGTCCAGCGCACCGGGCAGGGGCATCAGCAGGGTGACGCCGGGCGTGCGGAACTCATCCATGGCCTCGATGGGGAAGGTACCCGGCTTGATCACGTTGACCATGGAGAATTGCAGCTCGCTCTCCGGGTCCTCGGTCTCGAAGCGGTGGAAGATGCCCATCTCGCTGCTGTAGCGCAGGCCGCAGGCCAGCATCAGGTCGAGCAGCGCCTCGCCGGAGAAGCCCTGTTCGTCACGGGAAAGCACACTGATGACGATGACCTCGGCGGAATGGCTGAGGGTCTCCCGGGCGCGCTCGGCATTGACGTCGTGGCGCAGGGCCTTGGCCAGGGTCGGGTGTGCCCGTACCACATCGTCGTCGGGCATCGCGACGTCCGGCTCGGCGGCAGAGGCGTGCTCGTCAGCGGACGGCATTGACTCGAAGTCGCGATCGTACCGGTCTGGTTGTTGCCGCGCGCGCGGCGGTGCGAACAGCGGGTCGTCGTCGTCCGCCATCTCGACGACCTGTGCCTCGAGGCGACGGCGCTCGGCATCCTTGGCGGCCCGCTCGGCCTCGGCCTCACGGCGGCGCTTGGCGTCCTGGGCGGCCTTCTCGGCGCGTGCCTGCTCACGGCGTGCCTTTGCCAACTGCTTCTCTTCCCGTCGCTTGGCCAAGCGCTGCTGCATGGATGCTCCGAAGCGCTGCATCGAGTGACCCATGCGCCGCGACCGGTTCTTGAGCGAATCCGTCATGCCTTCCAGATCGACGAGACGATAACGCTCGTCGTCGTCATGCAATTCTTCGTGGTCCTGGGGATCGGCGGCGAGCGGCTCGGCGGCCATGGAGGCGGGAGGCTCGACATCGTCCAGCGCCGAGAGCGTCGGCTCGCGGCGCGAAACATCCGAAGCGGAATCTCTGGTGCCCTGAGAGCTGGAGGCGGCGGCAGCGGCAGCGGGTACATCCTGGCGCGCTGTCGGCTGGGCGGCTTGCGCTTCCCGCACGGGCTCAGCGAACGTGGGCTCGCTGCTACTCGCAGGCTCGGCACTGGCAGTTATCTCGGGGGCACTCTCGCGGGGGGCACGCTCGTGGGCAGCAGGTGCTGCGTCAGTTGCGGTATCGCGACGCAGGGGCGCATCCGCCGCCATCGTCGCTTCTCCGGTGCGGGTCGCTTCGAGCGGTCGCTCATCAACCGATGGCACTGTGACCGATGGCTGGTCGCGCTCGACATGGCGAGTCTGAGCGTCGTCACCCGGTGGCGGGCCCGCTGCAGGTCGCTCCGGCGTGTGCCTCGCGGCCTTGAGCCCGGACAGCACCCGTGAAGGGCCGGGATGCTCCTGGCGCTTCAGCTTGGGCTTGGGTTTGCTCTGCCCCTCGTCATAGCTGGCAGGGCTGATCACACGCGCCCCACCGTTGGGCAGTTCCCAATTGGTGTCAGCCTCGGACGATGCCGTTGCGTCATCGCTACCGTGGTTGCTCTGTTCCCCTACCTGGTCCAGGCGGGGCACTCGGCGCTGGCGTTTCAGGCGACGTACCCCATCAACTACGATGAGTGTCACCAGTGCCAGCCCCAGAATGATCAGCCATTCTCTAAGTTCCATGGGTCGTCTTGCCTATCACTAGGGCGCCATGCCGGATGG
>SKVX01000112.1 GCA_007129225.1 Halomonas sp. | reverse complement strand
CCGGGCAGGCGTCGTTGAGTTTCATATGCTGCTTGCGCACGCCGCGCACGTTGCGACACGCCGATAGCTCACTCTGCAACCCCAGCCGCTCCTTGATGCCGGCCTCGATGGATGCCTGGCTGACGAAACTGAGCCGTGTTGCGCTGGCTGCACGGCCCATGGCGCCGAACATGTAGCGGTAGTGAGCCGGCTGCGGCGTTGGAATCGAAGCATTGGGGTCACCCATGGGGGCGGCGGCAATCATGCCACCCTTGATGATGAGTGCCGGCTTGACGCCGAAGAAGGCCGGATCCCACAGCACCAGGTCAGCCAACTTGCCCAACTCGATGGAGCCCACCTCATGGGCAATGCCATGGGTGATGGCCGGGTTGATGGTGTACTTGGCGATATAGCGCTTGGCGCGGAAGTTATCGACGCTCAGCGCCTCGTCTTCCGGCAGCAGACCTCGCTGTACCCGCATCTTGTGGGCTGTCTGCCAGGTGCGGCACACCACCTCGCCCACTCGGCCCATGGCCTGGGAGTCCGAGGCGATCATGGAGATCACCCCCAGGTCGTGCAGGATGTCCTCGGCGGCGATGGTCTCACGGCGAATGCGCGAGTCGGCGAAGGCCACGTCCTCGGGTATGTTCGGGTCCAGGTGGTGGCACACCATCAGCATGTCGAGATGCTCATCGATGGTATTGACCGTGTAGGGCCGCGTCGGGTTGGTGGACGACGGCAGCACGTAGGGCTTCGAACAGGCGGTAAGAATATCCGGCGCATGGCCGCCACCCGCCCCCTCGGTATGGTACGTATGAATGCCGCGCTCCTTGAACGCCGCCAGTGTGTCCTCGACGAAACCCGACTCGTTCAGGGTATCGGTATGAATCGCCACCTGGACGTCGTACTTTTCGGCGACGCTCAGGCAGTTGTCGATGGATGCCGGGGTGGTGCCCCAGTCCTCGTGGAGCTTGAGGCCCATGGCACCGGCAACGAGCTGGGCCTCCAGCGCCTCCGGCAGGCTGGCGTTGCCCTTGCCGAGCAGGCCGATGTTCATGGGCATCTCGTCCACCGCCTGGAGCATCTTGCCGATGTGCCAGGGTCCGGGCGTGCAGGTGGTGGCCTTGGTGCCGGTAGCCGGCCCCGTACCGCCACCCAGCATGGTCGTGACGCCGCTCATCAACGCCTCTTCCACCTGCTGGGGGCAGATGAAGTGGATGTGTGCATCGATACCACCGGCTGTCAGGATCATGCCTTCGCCGGCAATGATCTCGGTACCAGGGCCGATTACGATTTCCACGTCGGGCTGGGTGTCGGGGTTGCCCGCCTTGCCGATGGCGGCAATGCGCCCGGCCTTGAGGCCCACGTCCGCCTTCACGATACCCCACCAATCCAGGATCAAGGCATTGGTGATCACGGTGTCCATCACCGCGTCGTCATGGCGCTGGCTCTGGCCCATGCCGTCGCGGATCACCTTGCCGCCGCCGAACTTGACCTCGTCGCCGTAGCGGGTCGAATCGTCCTCTACCTCGATCCACAGCGCCGTGTCGCCCAGGCGCACACGGTCGCCGGTGGTGGGGCCATACATATCGGCATAGGCTTGCCGGCTGATCTTGTTATCAGGCTTCATGGCTTGCCTCCCTTACCCACCGTGCCGAGCGCGCCCATCACCTCGCCGCGAAAGCCATAGACGTGACGGCGGCCGACGAAGGGAATCAGGGTCACCTTTCGGGACTGGCCGGGCTCGAAGCGGATGGCCGTGCCCGCCGCCACATCGAGGCGGTGACCGCGCGCCTTGTCGCGATCGAAGATCAACGCCGGATTGGCCTCGGCAAAGTGGTAGTGAGAGCCGATCTGGATCGGCCGATCGCCGGTATTGGCCACCTCGACGGTAATGCGCTGGCGGCCCGCACAGAGCGCGATCTCGCCGTCCTTCAATTGATACTCACCGGGAATCATCGCGGGGCTCCTCAGACAATGGGGTCATGCACAGTCACGAGTTTCGTCCCGTCGGGGAAGGTCGCTTCGACCTGCACCTCATCGACCATCTCGGCCACGCCCTCCATGACGTCATCACGGCTGAGAATCTCCCTGCCATGGCTCATCATTTCGGCAACAGTACGACCGTCACGCGCACCCTCCATGATCTCGGCACTGATCAGGGCCACCGCCTCGGGATAGTTGAGCTTGAGCCCGCGCGCTCGGCGACGTTCGGCAAGCAGGGCTGCGGTGAACAGCAGCAGCTTGTCCTTGTCTCTGGGGGTCAGTTCCATGCAATTCTCCTGGCTGAGTCAGGTAAACCAGATACGGGGGGGATGGACACAGGAGCCACACAGCAGCGGCCTGAGACAGGCCCAGGCTTGCTGGCAGATATCCCAGGCTTCATTACGCTCCTGCCCCAGGTAGCGCAGCAGCAGTACGCCGTGACGTACCGTCACCGCCCAGCGTGAAGTCATGGAGATGGCATTCCGCAGCGACTCGATGGCGCCGGCCTCGTCGTACAGCCCTACCGCCCAGAGCGTGGCCTGGACCGTGGCGCCACCCTGCCCCCAGCGCCCGGCGAAGCGCGGGTGCAGCGGGTCCAGGGGCTGACGCTCCAGCCACAGCGGCTTGCCATCTCGCATCAGGCGAAAGCGCTGGTCGATGCAGCCGGAGACATAGGGCAGATCGCTTGCCGGACGCCCCAATGCCAGCACTTCCCAGCCCAGGCAGCGCGCCGAGCCGGCCAGGTCGATATGCGTCGCTTGCGCACCCTTCGACCCGTCAAAGGCGATGGTCTCCTGGGGTAGCCACTCGAGTACGCCGCCATCTTCCACTTCGAGATGGGTCTGCTGTCGCCAGGCCACGCCATGGCTGTCGGCCTTGTAGAGCTTATTGGCAGCCGGCGTGGTCAGGAGCGCATGGGCATCCGTACCCACCCGGGCCGATATCGAGAGCCTGTCGCCGCTGACCAGCCCCCCCGGTGGGTGCAACAGGTAGACGTGGCAGGAGCCCGTCCGGCCTTCGGGATAGAACGGCCGCTGTACCCGTAGCGGCCCCTGGTGGCGCGCATGCACCATTCTCGTAACCCCGCCACGCGCCTCGAAAGCCAGCGCCAGCGAGGCCGCCCAGCATCTATCGCTATCGTAACAGTGCCCTGAAAGAGACATTCATGCACCAATAAAGGATGATAGTGACTAAGAGCAGGCAAAATTAAGACCAAGAAAAGCGAAATGATAAAATATCATTTGAAATCATCGACCTAATAATCCATAAAGAACATCCATAAACATTTTGCTGCATCTATCTGGTGCATAGTTCAAGGTTTTGCCCAGATATAGTGCAAAGATGAATTGACTGGCACAGGATCAGCGGTTTTTGCACTGAAAAAACACATGCCCCTTGTGAAATTCAGCATGGTAAACAACAATGTCTTCTCTATTATCATCAGTGGAGTGAAAATCCAGCAGGTATTCTGCAAGAGGAACCTCAATGACTCTACGAACGGCACGGCGTAACGCACGTGCACCAAACTGGCGGTCGAAACCTGTTGATGAGACATAATCGATAACTTCATCACTCACAGTCAACCGACACTGGTGCTTAAGCAGTCTTCGATTAAGTCTCTGAACCTCAAGCTTGACAAGGTCACCAACCAACTCCATTTCGATCCAATTGAAAATTGTGATATTATCAATCCTGTTAACAAACTCAGGTGAGAATGACTTCAACAATTTTTCCTGGACAATATCTTCGACTTGTTTATGCCTGCCCTTAGCAGAT
>SKVX01000526.1 GCA_007129225.1 Halomonas sp. | reverse complement strand
TGGGCAAGTACGAAGACTTCGCCGAGGAGTTCCACTCCATCCTGCACCGTAACCTGCAGGGACGCAGCGAAGCCGGCACTGCCTGAAGGAGCCGCACCATGCAAGGACCTTTCAATCGTGATGGTCAGCGCAAGCCGATGGCCGAGATCAACGTGGTGCCGTTTATCGACGTCATGTTGGTGCTGCTGGTGATTTTCATGATCACCGCTCCGATGCTGACCCAAGGGGTGCAGATAGAGTTGCCCCAGGTGACCTCTGAGCCTATCGACTCCGATGAGGAAAACGAGCCCATCGTGGTTTCGGTGGACCGTGACGGTGAGTATTTCCTGATGGTCGGCGGTGACGAGATCCAGGTCGAGCTGGACGAGCTCTCCGACAGGGTACTGATCCTGCTGGATCGTCGACCAGGCTCCCCGGTCATGGTTCGTGGCGACCGTCAAGTACCCTACGGCCAGGTCGTGAACCTGATGAGCACCCTGCAAGTGGCCGGCGTGGCGAATGTCGGGCTGATCTCCGAACCACCGCCGCGTGATTGAGGAGAAAGATAACGCCATGGCTCGACATGACCAGCGCGCGCCCACCCAGCCGTATCGACCCGTTGGCTATGGGCTGCCCACGGTTCTCGCCGTTGGCCTGCACGTCCTGGTGGTAGTACTCAGCGTGGTAACGCTGCCGCAGCGCCAGCCGGAAGACCCCCAGACCAGCTCCATCGTACAGGCAACGCTGGTCAGCACCGAAACCACGACGGATCAGGCGCAACGTGCCGAGGAAGCGCGCTCTCGGGCAGCGGCCCGCCAGGCCGAGGAGGAGGCTCAGCAGGCCGAGGCCGAGGCGCGAGAACGCGCCGAGGAAGAGCTGGCTGCAGAAGAAACGGCTCGTCAGGCGGAGCAGGAAGCCGCGGAGCGTGAAGCCGAAGCGCGCCAGCGCGATGAAGCACGGGAAGCCGCAGAAGCGGAAGCCCGGCGTCGTGCCGAGGAGGCCGAGCGCCAGGCACAGCTGCGAGAAGAGCAGGAAGCCCAGCGGCAGCGGCAGCAGGAAGAGGCCGCCGAGGCCCAGCGTCAGGCGGAGGAGGAAGCCCGCCGCCAGCAGGAAGCCGAGGCGCAACGCCGGGCCGAAGAAGAAGCCCGACGGCAGCGGGAGGCCGAGGAGCAACGCCGGGCGGAAGAGGAAGCCCGCCGCCAGCGGGAGGCCGAAGAGCAGCGCCAGGCGGAAGAGGAAGCCCGCCGCCAGCGGGAGGCCGAGGAGCAGCGCCAGGCGGAAGAGGAAGCCCGACGCCAGCGGGAGGCCGAGGAGCAACGCCGGGCCGAAGAGGAAGCCCGCCGTCAACGGGAGGCCGAGGAACAGCGCCAGGCGGAAGAGGAAGCCCGCCGTCAACGGGAGGCCGAGGAACAGCGGCGCCGCGAGGAGGAAGCACGCCGAGCTGCGGAAGAGGCCAGCCAGGGCCTCGAGCGCGCCATAGAGGGGGAGAGCGAAGCCGTGGCCAATGCGCGACAGGCCCAGGAGGCGGCCAACAGCTTCATCAACCTGGTGCGAAGGGCGGTAGAGCAGGCCTGGGTGATTCCTCCGGGTGCAACAGGAAACCTGGAGGCGACTATTCAGGTCCAATTGGGACCCTCTGGGGAACTGTTTGGCACTAGTATTATCCAGAGTAGCGGTGATAGCAGCTTCGACCGCTCTGCCATACAGGCAGTGGAAGCCGCCGCACCGTTCGGGGAGCTGCGCCAATTGCCCGCTACGGCGCAGCGTGACTTCCGACAATTCAATCTGCGGTTTCGACCGGGAGATGTACGTTGATGAAAGCCCTGATGATGACCTGGCTGAGCGCCCTGCTACTGATGTTCAGCACGCTGGCACAGGCCGACCTGACCATTGAGATCACACGCGGCAGCGACCGTGCCACGCCCATCGCGGTGGTTCCTTTCGCAGCCGACGGAGAAAGCCTGCCCGAGGACGTTGCCCAGATTATCAGCGATAACCTGCAGCGCAGTGGCTACTTCGAACCGCTTGCACGCCAGGCTATGTACGACCGGCCCAGCAGCAGCGACGAGGTCCAGTTCGGCCAATGGCGCGCCCTGGACGTGCGCTACCTGGTGGTAGGGCACGTCAGTCGCGAAGGAGACGGCTACCGAATTCGCTATGAGCTGATGGATGTCAGCGGCTCCCGCCGCATGCTGGGTGAAAGCGTGACCGCCAGTCGCAACGAATTACGGGGCGGGGCACACTACGTCAGCGATCAGATCTTCGAATCCATTACCGGCATTCGAGGCGCCTTCTCCACGCGTATTGCCTATGTCACGGCCCAGGGTGCCGGCGACGACATGCGGTTCGCCCTTTATGTCGCCGACGCCGATGGGCACAACAGCCAGGAAGTCCTGAGTTCGCGGGAGCCGATTCTCTCACCGGCCTGGTCGCCGGATGGACGCAAGCTCGCCTATGTCTCGTTCGAAACAGAGCGACCCGCCATCTATATCCAGGAACTGGCGACCGGCCAGCGGGTGAGGGCGACGTCCTTTGAAGGGATCAATGGCGCTCCCGCCTGGTCACCGGATGGACGCAGGCTGGCCATGGCGCTGTCCAAGGACGGCCAGCCGGAAATCTACATCATGGACGTGGCGTCGCGGAACTTCGAGCGCATCACGAACAACAGTAATATCGACACAGAGCCGAGCTGGTCGCCGGACGGGCGTAGCCTCCTCTTCACGTCCGACCGCAGCGGTGGCCCCCAGCTCTATCGGTATACCGTAGGCAGTGGCGAGATAGAGCGGCTGACGTTTACCGGCAACTACAACGCCCGCGGGCGCTTTGCTCCCGATGGTGAATCCATTTTCCTGGTGCACCGCAGCAGCAATGGCTACCAGATCGCCCGGCAGGACCTGGGGTCGGGTCGGCTGGTCGTCATCAGTGAATCCCGCTGGGATGAATCGCCCAGTGTTTCACCCAACGGGACCATGGTAATCTTTGCCACCCAGCAAGGTAACAGCGGGGTGTTGGGGGCGGTGTCGGCCGACGGACGTGCGTCCTATCGGCTGCCATCGGCACAGGGTGACGTACGCGAACCCGCGTGGTCGCCGTTTCTGAACTAATGCTCGATGATCCGTGTCATTCGAATCCTTCAAGGAGTTTGACGATGCAATTCAAGTCGCATGCCAGGAGCCTGGCACTCGCCCTTTCTCTGGCGCTCGTGGCCGGCTGTTCCAGCACCGGTGGAACCCAGGACGGGTCAATGGATGGCACCCGTAATGGAGGCACCGGCACCGGCACTGGCGTGGCCGGTACCGGGCAGGTCAGCGGCACTGGCATCGGTGCCGATGGTGATCGTGCCGGACAGCAGGCCGATGGCCGTATCCCTGAAGTGAGAACCATCTACTTCGACTTCGATCGCGACAATATTCGCTCTGAATTCGAATCGGTGCTGGTGGCCCATGCCCGCTACCTGCGCTCCAACGGCAGCGCTCGCGTCGTGCTGCAAGGCCATACCGACGAGCGTGGCACCCGGGAATACAACATGGCACTTGGCGAGCGTCGAGCGAATTCCGTGAAGCGCTTCCTTGAAGTTCAGGGCGTCTCTCCCTCCCAGCTGGAAGTCGTCAGCTACGGTGAAGAGCGCCCGGCTGTGCGTGGCAACAATGACGAGGCATACGCCCAGAACCGCCGTGTGGTCTTCGCCTACTGATCGAGCCGGCGCGATGGTGCGCCAATGGAGTCCAACATGAGACACAGTCTGAAAAGGCTGTGCGGCGCGGGAGCCCTGGTGCTCCCGCTGTCCGTGATGAGCCTTGCCGTTGCACAACAGCGCCCCGTGGTCGAGGACCTCACCGCCTCTCCATCACGCTCCTTCATGGATCAGGCGGAAGTGCGCGAGGAGTCCCGGGGAAGTCTGGTCATTTTCAACCAGGTGGAAGAGCACCAGCGTGAAATCCAGCAGCTGCGGGGCCAGATCGAAGAACTGCGCCACCAGCTGGAGCAGCTGCGTAACCAGACGCGCCAGCAGTACCTCGATCTCGACGAGCGCCTGATGGCCGGCAGTGCCGGTATCGAGGCTCGCCCGGAAGTCGACGAGGAGTCCGCTCGCCAGGTCGCCGAAGCCCCCTCGCCAAGCGGTGTGAGCGCCGATGCCCAGGCCGCCTACCAGGCCGCCTTTGCCAAGGTGCAGGCGCGCGAATTCCAGGACGCCATCCAGGCCTTCGAAGCCTTCGTGGCCGACCACCCTGACAACAACCTGACGGCCAATGGCCATTACTGGCTGGGAGAATTGCATTCTGCCGAAGGCAATCTAGCCGAGGCCGAACTCGCTTTCCTTCAGGTCATCGAGAACTACCCGCAAAGCAGCAAGCTGCCCGATGCCCTCTACAAGCTTGGCTTGATCAAGGCCCGCCAGGGAGAGCCCGGCCAAAGCCGTGAATTGCTGGAGCGGGTGAGGGATGACTACCCCGACAGCAGCGCTGCCGGACTTGCCAATGATTTTCTACGCCAGTCCCTGTGAGGACTGGCCCCGCCCGAGGAGCCGTGATGAGTTGCAGGATCGACTACCAGGCGCCAACCGATCTGCTTGAAGGACGTGTCATTCTGGTCACCGGGGCCGGTGATGGTATTGGCCGTGCGGCCGCCCTGGCATTTGCCCGACATGGAGCCACGGTCATACTGCTGGGGCGTACCCTGGGCAAGCTGGAAAAGGTGTACGACGAGATCGAGGCGGCAGGCTGCCCTCAGCCCGCGATCGTGCCGCTGAACTTCGAAGGCGCCACGCTGAAGGATTACCACGACCTGGCGGAGATGCTCGACAAGGAGTTCGGCCGCCTCGACGGCCTGCTGCACAATGCCAGCCTGCTGGGGCGGATAACCCCGTTCGAGCAGTACAATCCCGAGCTCTGGGAGCAGGTCATGCAGGTCAATTTCAACGGACCGGTATGGATGACCCAGGCACTTTTGCCGCTATTGCAGGCATCGAAGGACGCCTCGTTGGTCTTCACCTCGTCCAGCGTGGGGCGCAAGGGACGTGCCTACTGGGGGGCCTACTCGGTCTCCAAATTCGCCACCGAGGGTTTCATGGAGGTGCTTGCCGACGAGGTCGAGCACCTCAGCACACTGAGGGTCAACAGCCTAAACCCCGGTGCGACGCGCACGACAATGCGGGCCAATGCCTATCCGGGCGAAGACCCCGAGAGCCTGCCCACGCCACAAGCCATCATGCCCACCTACCTGTGGCTAATGGGGCCCGACAGCCAGGGGCACAATGGCGAGCGTTTCGATGCTCAACCGCCCAAGGCCGCACAGCCCCAGACGTCATAGAAATGTTCCGGATCCCGCGCTCGAGATGCCGCCATCAGAGCGCGGGGGAGGGAAGCAGGGTCTCAACCAGCGCCGTGCTGGTCTCGAACCAGAGATCGGCCGGCCAGTCCCGATAGTCGTCCCCTTCCTCGATATAGCCGTAGCCCACGGCGATGGCCGGCATGCCGGCGGCGCGCGCCGCCTGCATGTCACGCAGGTGATCGCCGATATACCAGCACCGCTCCGGCGCTACATCAAGTGCCTGGGCGGCGGCCCAAAGCGGCTCGGGGAACGGCTTCTTGACGGGCAGGTCATCGGCACAGAGAAGGGCGCCGGGCATCAGGCCCAGTGCGTCGATCAAGGGCGCCGCATAGGCGCGGGGCTTGTTGGTGACGATACCCCAGGGCCGGCGCATGGACTCCCAGCTCACCAGCAGGCGATCCAGCGGAGGAAAGACCCGGCTCTCTTCCGCCACGGCCTGGCCATAGGCCGCCAGCAGGAACTCACGGGCTTCCTCATGGCCGTGGTGGGTCTTTTCCAGCCCCAGCGCCAGCATGACCAGGGCGCTACCGCCATTGGAGACCTGGGCGCGAATCACCGGGTAGGGCAGGGGATGCAGCCCATGGTGAGCACGCAGGGCATTGGTGGCACGCGCCAGGTCCGGGGCGGTATCGACCAGGGTGCCATCGAGATCGAACAGCAGCGCATCCGGCAACTGCATCAGGTTGTCTCCCGGCGGCAGTGCATCAGGTAATTGACCGATACGTCTTGTGCCGAGAGCCGATAGCGGCGGGTCAACGGGTTGTAGACCAGGCCGCTCTGTTCACGCACCTCCAGGCCCGCTTCCCGGCACCAGCCGGCGAGCTCGGAGGGGCGAATGAACTTGCGGTAGTCATGGGTGCCTCGGGGGAGCATCTTCAGCAGGTATTCGGCTCCCAGGATTGCCAGGGTATAGGCCTTGGGGTTCCGATTGAGCGTCGAAAAGAAGACATGTCCACCCGGCTTGACGAGGGTGGCACAGGCGCGAATCACGGAGCCGGGATCGGGCACATGCTCGAGCATCTCCAGGCAGGTCACCACGTCGAACTCGCCGGCATGTTCGGCGGCCATTTCCTCGGCGCTGGCTTGACGATAGCTCACCTCGACACCGCTTTCCTGGGCGTGAAGCCGGGCCACGCCGAGAGGCGCCTCGCCCATGTCGACGCCGGTGACATGGGCCCCCCGATGGGCCATGGCTTCGGCAAGGATACCGCCCCCGCAGCCAACGTCGAGGACCTGGCGCCCCGCCAGGCCACAGCGCGCATCGATGAAGTCCAGGCGCAGCGGATTGATGTCATGCAGCGGCTTGAATTCGCTCTGCGGGTCCCACCACCGGCTGGCCAGTGCCTCGAACTTGGCAATTTCGGCCTGATCCACATTGTGGTGATGGAGGCTAGCGCTCATGGTATATCTCCGTGTGAATTGGTCGGCACCCTGGCAACATTCAGTACCTTCGGTATCATGCACTATTGTACCCGTAGCACCCCGGGCTTTCCCATGACGGAATCATCGGTGGCCCGGGTGTATCATGATTTCAACCGACTCAAGCGACAAGGAAGGCACAATGATTCGCAAGGCTGTTCTCCCCGTGGCCGGCTTCGGAACACGCTGCCTGCCGGCCTCCAAGGCGATTCCCAAGGAGATGATCACCATCGTCGATCGCCCTGTGATCCAGTACGTGGTGAATGAAGCCGTCGCCGCCGGGATCCGCGACATCGTCCTGGTGACCCACGCCAGCAAGAGTGCCATCGAGAACCACTTCGACAAGCACTTCGAGCTCGAGGCGAGCCTTGAGGCCAAGGACAAGCAGGAGCTTCTCGACGAGCTGAGAGCCATCGTCCCCGAGGACGTCAATATCATCAGCGTTCGCCAGCCCGAGCCCCTGGGCCTTGGTCATGCGGTGCTCTGTGCCCGCCCCGTGATCGGTGACGACGAGCCCTTTGCGGTGCTGCTCCCCGACGTCCTGGTGGATGACGAGGGCCTCCAGCGCAACGACCTGGCCGGCATGATCGATGCCTTCGAGGCCAGCGGGCGCTCCCAGCTGATGGTGGAAGAGGTCCCATGGGAGAATGTCCATAAGTATGGCATCGTGGATCCTCGGGGCGGTACGCCGTCAGCAGGGGAGTCCTGCCCGTTGAATGGCGTGGTCGAGAAGCCGTCGCGTGACGAGGCGCCTTCCAACCTCGCCGTCATCGGTCGCTATATCCTGCCGGGCAGCATCTTTGCCCTCCTGGCGAAAACGCCTCCCGGCGCCGGCAATGAGATCCAGTTGACCGATGCCATCGAGACGCTGCGCCAGACCGATGGCGTTGATGCCTGGCGAATGCGGGGCAAGACCTATGACTGCGGCCATCAGCTCGGCTATCTCGAAGCCACCCTGGTCTATGGCCGCCGCCACCCGCGCTTCGGCGAGGGCTTTCGTGCACTGCTCTCCCGCTATAGCCAGCCGGAGTAACCGCCATGCGACTCGAGATTCATGGAAGTGAGCTGGCGGCCGCCACGGCTGCCGCCGCCCTCTCTTGGGTAGGGCATCAGGTGCACTGGGTACCCCACGCCTCGATGCCCTGGCCCCGCCTGCTGGAAGCCGACTGGTTAAAGCGCGAGCCTGACCTCATGGCCGGCATCCAGGAGGGGCGTGAGCTCGGCACCCTCACGGTGGAGGGGAGTGATACGCCGCAACCGGGGGCCATCGACATCCTGTGGCTCGCGCTTTCCCCCGACCAGCGAGAAGAGGCCTGTGACCTGGTCGAGCAGGCTGCGGCAAGCCACGGCGGAACGCTGATGCTTGTCAACAACTCCACCTTCCCGGTGGGCGAGACCGAGCGCCTGGAATCACGACTGGGAGCCGCTGAGCGCCGCGCCGTGACCCTGGTCGACATGCTGGAGGAAGGGCGCGCCTGGGCGAGCTTCACTCGCCCCGGGCGCTGGCTGCTGGGCTGCGATGACGATCATGCCGAAGCCCAGGTGCGTGAACTGCTGCGCGCCTTCAATCGGCGTCGCGATGTGGTGCAGCGCATGCCACGCCGTGCGGCAGAGCTGACCAAGCTGGCTACCATCGGCATGCTGGCAACCCGCATCAGCTACATGAACGAGATCGCGGGCCTGGCCGATAGCCTGGGCGTGGACGTGGAGCATGTGCGTCAGGGCATGGGGGCCGACTCACGCATTGGCTACGAGTACCTTTACCCGGGTTGCGGTTTCGGCGGCCCCAACTTCTCCCGCGACCTGATGCGGCTGGCCAATGTCCAGGAGGCCAGCGGCCGCCATTCGGCACTGCTGGAGCAAGTCCTGGATATCAACGAGCAGGTGAAGGAGACACTGTTTCGCAAGCTCTGGATGCATTTCCATGGCCGGCTGGAAGGGCGCACCCTGGCCATATGGGGTGCCGCCTTCAAGCCGGGCTCGGCACGCATCGACCATGCCCCCGTCTTGACGCTGCTCAAGGCACTGTGGGCCCAGGGCGTCAGGGTGCGGCTGCACGACCCTGCCGCCACGGCGGCGCTGCGCGCCGAAGTCGGCGATCATCCCCTGCTGGAACTGTTCGATACCGACCCCTACGCTGCCTGCGAGGGTGCAGACGCCCTGATGCTGGTCACCGAATGGAAACACTACTGGAACCCGGACTGGGCCAGGCTTGCGGGACAGCTTCGTGAAGGCCTGCTGCTGGATGGTCGCAATATCTACGACCCCTCCCATGTGGCAAGCTGGGGGCTTTACTATCGAGGCATCGGTCGGCGTGCCGACCCCGCGCAGACTTCTTCGCGTTGAGGTAACAGCGTGCGTACAGGCTGTTTCCCTGCTTACAATGGGGCGCCTGCCGCCTTTGCAGAAAGGAGTTTGCCATGCCAGACGCGCGTCCGCCCGAGCGACGCCCCATCGTCCCCGACCCGGACACCAGCCTGACGCGGGCACGGCGGCCATCACAGCCGATGCCCAGGCTCTGGCCGCTGCGGCTGATCGTGTTCCTGCTGGTCATTGCCCTTGGGGGGGTGACCTGGTTCGCCTGGCAGGAGCATCAGCGCTTCGAGGATCAACTGCGTCAACTGACCGGTGAAATGTCCAATGTCCATGCCCGGTTCGATGCCGAGGAGGGCAGGGGTGACCGCCTGGAAGGTATCGAGTCGCGCCTGACGACGATGGAAAACCGCAGCGAGTCCCTGGCTGCGCGCACGGCGAACCTGGAGTTGGAGTTTGAGCAGGTCGCCGACATCGATGAGTCTCGGCTGGATGAGCTGGATGATCACCTCGCTGGCGTTGCCGAGCAGTTGGAGGCAATGGCAGAGGAGGCGGCCTACCGTGAAGCCCTGTTGAGCGCTACCCAGGTTTCGTTGGATGCGCTGGAGCGAGCCGGTGAAGAGGGGCGTCAGGCACTGGCCACCCGAATCGAGACGGTGGCCGATTCAGGCCAACGCACCGCCGAGCAACTGTCTGAATGGCAGGCGCGCTTCGATGGACTGGGCGACATACGGCAGGATGTACAGGCCGTCCTGACGGAGGAGTTCGCCGATCGCGACGAGCAGCTCCAAGCGCAGCTGGAGCAGGAGATGGCGGCACTGAATGCGCATATCCAGGGCCAGGAAGCCGAGTTGATCGGCCAGCTCGAGAGCGTGGCCGAACGTATCGACGCCTTGAACGAGGAGCTGGAAGGCCTTGCGTCAGGGCAGCAAGAGCATCAGGAAACGGTTAGCGGACTGCAGAACAGACTCACCGCCATGGAGTCCGAATTGATCGGGCTGCGTCAGGCCCAGCTCGCACTCAGTGCCGGGTTGGAAGCCCTGCAGTAATACCTTCAGGTGGGATGCCAGTCCGCCGGGTGAGTTGGAGCCAGTCAGGAAACCGTTGATATGGGAAATCGCGTAACAGCATGCCTTGGGGCAGTGCTCCTGTGCCTGAGCCTAGACCAGGATGCACTGGCCCTCGAGGCTCGTATCGACGGGCTTGAGGGCGATGTCGCCGACAATGTTCGCCACTACCTGAGCGGCCTCGAAGCCGAGCAGTACGGGCGAGTGCGTCTCGAAGGCGAGGTACTGCGGCGGACTCGTGAAGCCATGCGGGTCTATGGATATTATGAGCCCCAGATCCACCAGCGACTCGAAGAGCGAGACCCGCCCCGTCACGTGGAGCTGGTCATCGACCCCGGTCCCCAGGTCATCATCGAAGTACTGGATGTGCGCCTCGAAGGCGATGCCAGGCGCGATCCCCCTTTCCGCGACACGGTCGAGGCCTTCCCGCTGGATGTTGGCGACCCGCTGCAGCACGCCCCCTGGGACAGCATGCGCAATCGCCTCGCCAACCTCTCCCTTGAGCGAGGCTATTTCGACTGGCGTTTCACCGACAGGCGCATGGAAGTCCGTCCCTTCGATGAGAGCGCGCGCCTCTACCTCGCGCTGGACAGCGGCCCGCGCTATGCCTTTGGCGATGTGACCATACGGGGGAGCCATATCCTCGAGGAGCGGCTTCGCCAGATGACACCCTTCACGCCGGGGGAGCCTTACCTGGCCGGGGATGTGGCGCTCTATGCCCAGCGTCTGGGCCAGGCGGGCTGGTTCAGTTCGGTCAGCGTACGCCCGCGGCTGGACAGCCGACGGAAGCTCGCCCTCGCGCCATCCGAGCTGGGGTGGTGGAACGAAGTGGGAACCGAGGGCGAGGCGACGCTGCCCGATGCTTCGCCAATGCCCTCGCTGCAGACTGCCGACGGTCCGCGGCTATCCGCCGAGGCGCTCGCCGCCGTTACCACCCTGCATCGCCCCGAACGCCCCGTCATGCCGATCGATGTCGTGCTGGCTCCGGCCGACCGTCATCAATTCGAGGTCGCCTTGGGCTATGCCACCGACGTGGGACCACGGCTGGGCTTCGGCTGGGAGCAGCCCTGGATCAACCGCTACGGTCACAGCCTCGACCATGACCTCTTCATCTCTCAGCCGGAGCAGCGCCTGACCGGTACCTACCTGCTGCCGCTGGACGACCCGCTTCGCGATCAGTATCGCCTGCAGTACGGCCTGCGCCATCGGGACCTGGATGATACCCGCACCATCGAGAACACGATCGAACTGGCGCGACGCTGGGAGTTCGACAACCGCTGGGTACAGACCGCCTACCTCCGCGCCACCTACGAAGACTTCACCCAGGGCGGGGAAGCCGACAGCGTTCTCATCTACTACCCCGGGGTGAGCTGGTCGCGTACCCGGACTCGAGATCCTCGCTTTCCCAGTTGGGGGGATCGTCAACGAATTGCCTTCGAGTATTCCGACAGCATGTGGGGTTCGGATGCCGATTTCCTGCGCATGACGGGCGATACCGAATGGATTCGCATGCGGGGCAGCAATCTTCGTTTCGTGAACCGCCTGGGCCTGGGTGCCATCGAGACCAGTGATTTTTCCAAGGTACCGCCATCGCTTCGTTTCTTCACCGGCGGTGATCGCACGGTGCGTGGCTACGGTTATGAAACCCTGGCTCCCCGAAACGAGGAAGGGCGGCTGCGAGGCGGCCAGCAGCTGTTGACCGCCAGTACCGAGTTGCAGCGCCGTATTACCGGTAACTGGTGGGGAGCCGCCTTCATCGATACCGGTGACGCCTTCGACGACTGGGGGCCCGACTCACTCAATACCGGCGCGGGCCTCGGGGTTCGCTGGATTTCGCCCGTCGGCCCGGTACGCTTCGATGTCGCCCACCCCTTTGACGACGAGGAGAATGCGTGGCGCCTTCATTTCGCCATCGGCCCGGAATTCTAAGGGCTCGGCTGCTGTTCTGGTCGCTTGTTCGTCTGCTGATCGTACTGCCACTCTGGCTGCTGGGCTGGGCCATCCTGGCGCTAGGCCTGGCGCTCTCCCCATGGGGCACTGGCTTCTTGCTGGAGAAGGGGGCCGAGCGAGGCTTCTACCAACTGGAGGATGCCGAAGGGGCCCCGCTCGACCGGCTGGTCCTGCACGGGCTGGAGCTGGATGCCGGGCCCGCGACGGTGTCATTGCAGCGCCTCGACCTGGCCTGGTCCGACGACTGCCTGCTCCGGGGGCGGCTCTGTATCGAGCATCTCGCCGTCGAGGGTGCGCGTATCCAGCTACGAGCGGGTGAGGCCGATCCGGAGCAGGAGGAGAGGGCGCCCGCAGGAGAGATCCGCCTGCCGTTTCCCGTGGAGATACGTGCGCTGTCGCTGGTCGACGTGGAGCTGTCACTGGCGGATGGCACCCGGATCCGCTTCGATGATTTCTCGTCGGCGGCCAGGGCCTCCACCTCCGAGCTCGAGCTGTTGACCACCCGACTGGAGGGGCTTCGCGTCGAACTTCCTCCCTCGCCGGGTGCGGAGCTGGCACCTGCCGTCACCGAAGACGGCACGCCACGCCTTGCTGCACCAGCCATTGACGCGGCCATTGCACTGGCGGACGTCCCGCCGGTCACTGCCGAAGTCGAGGAGGAAGCCGCCGCTGCCGAGATTCGCCTGCCCCTGGCCGTGACAGCCCCCGACCTGCAGGTCGTCGACACGACCGTCACGCTGGGGGATGGCACGCGTATCGAGCTCGATACGTTCACATCCGGCATCGAAGCCGCCCAGTCCCACCTCAGCCTGTTGCCCACACGCCTTACCGGCCTGCGCATCCAGCTGCCGCTGTCTCCGGGGGCTCAGCTAGCTCTGGAGGAGAGCGAAACCGACGAGCCTCGCCTGTCAGCGGACGCCATCGATAGCTCGCTGGCCTTGGCTTCTCCGTTTCCAGCCGCCATCGCTGCCGAAATCGAGGCGGGCCTGGCGCTGGCCCAGCGCGAGCGCATCGCGCTTCCCGAGATTCATCTTCCCCTGTCGGTATCCGTGCCCCATCTCAGGCTAGAGCATATTGAGCTGACCGGCCCCGTCGATTACGCAATCCGACACCTGACCCTGGGCCTCGAAGCCAGCGGCCAGGAAGTCGAGGTGGTCTCCCTCGATCTCGCCACCCTGGATGCCGATGCTCAACTGTCGGCCAGGGTCCAGCTGCGGGACGACTATCCCCTCGATGCGCGGCTGCGTACCACGCTATGGCTACCAGAGATCATGCCTGAGCTTGCCGGCCAGCGTCTCGAGCTGCTGTTAAGTGGCAGTCTTGGTGACCTGGAGGCCGAGCTGGCTGCCACAGGCCCGGTGAACGCGGAGCTGACGGCCCGGTTCGATGCGCTGGATCCGACCCTGCCCTTTACCGCCTCGCT
>SKVX01000082.1 GCA_007129225.1 Halomonas sp. | reverse complement strand
TTGGTTGAGAGCGCAACGTGCCTATAAGCCCAGCAGGCGTGGCACGAACAGGGTCAGGTCAGGCCAGAATGCAATCAGCATCAGGACGGCGACCTGAACCAACAGGAACGGCCAGAGCGCACCGCTGATCCGTTCGATTTTTTCCCCGGTGACCGACGACAGCACGAAGAGGCAGGCGCCGACCGGTGGGGTCATCAGGGAAATGTTGAGGGTGAGGATGATCATGATGCCGGCATGCACCGGGTCCATGCCGATGGCGTTGGTCAGTGGAACCAACACCGGGGCCAGGATGATGAGCGCGGCGTTGATATCCATGAATAGCCCGATGGCCAGCAACAGCAGCAGGATCATGCCGATGATCGCTTCGGGGTTCGTCGTCAGGGCAAGGAAGCTGGCCGCCACCATCTGCGGCAGCTGGACGAAGGTCATCCACCAGCCGAGGATCGAGGCCGAGGCGATGATCAGGAAAACCACCCCGGTGATACGGGCGGTTCGCTCGAGCATGTCGAAGAGATCGCTCCACTTCAGTGAGCGATAGACCACCGTGCCCACTACCAGGGCATAAAGCACGGCCAATGCGGCGGCTTCGGTGGGCGTGGTGATCCCGAAGAGAATGGCGCCCAGGATCATGACCGGCATCAGAATGGCCAACAGACTGGAGCGGAAGGTGGAGAGAATCAGCTTGAGGCTGGGTCCTCCCTCTCCCTTGGGCAGGTTGAGACGTCGCCCCAGCGCTGCAATCAGGCACATGCATAGCAGGGCGATGAGGAGACCCGGCAGTATGCCTGCAGCGAACAGCCCGGCAATCGAGACACCCATCAACGAGCCGTAGATCACCATCAGGTTGGAGGGAGGAATCGTTGGCCCGATGATGGAGCCGGCAGCGGTGACGGCACAGGCGAAAGGCCGGGAATACCCTTGCTTGACCATGGCCGGGACCATGGTGTTGCCAAAGGCGGCGGCGTCGGAAACGGCGGCCCCCGTCATGCCCGAGAACAGCACGGAAGCGAGCATGTTGGAATGAGCCAGCCCCCCGCGCAGATAGCCGACCAGAGCATTGGCAAAGTCGATCAGGCGCGACGTGATGCCGGAACGATTCATGATCTCGCCGGCAAGGATGAACAGCGGCATTGCCATGAAGGTGAACAGGTCCAGGCCCTCGAAGAAGCGGCGAGGCGCCATGGTCAGGAATTCCGGCCCACCCAGTTGCAGCAGCCCGACGACCCCGGCAATGCCAAGCACGTAACCGATAGGCAGACCGAGAATCAGCAGGCCGAAGAAGGCCAGGGCAACAAGCATCATTGGGTGGTCTCCTTCGGCAGGTCGATGGCCGCCACTTCAGGGGGGTGGAGGTAATCACGCAGCATGACGACCACTGTCTGAAAGGCAGCGAGCCCGGCCGATACCGGCACCGAAGCGAAGGGGATCAGCATGGTCATGCCGAAGATGGTGGCGAACTGGCTGCTGCCCTGGATCGCCATGTGCACGCCGTACCAGGTCAAATAGAGGAAAAAACCCAGGCCGATCAGGTCGAGCAGGAGTCGAAGCAGGCGCTGCTTCCATGGCGAGAGCAGGCTGAACAGCATGACGAAACCGATATGTTCGCGCCTGAAGACGCCTACCGGTATGGCCAGCAGGGCGGCCCAGATCATCACGTAGCGGGCCAGCACCTCCGTCCATGTGGCCCCGAGTTCCAGGCCGTAGCGAGACAAGATGCCGAACCAGACGATCAGAACCATGACGCCTGCCAGCACGGCGCATAGCTTGATGATCACGGCGTCAAGGCATTTACCAAAAGTCAGCAGCTTGTCTAACAGCGGGTGATGGGGTGTTGTATTTGTCGTTGGCATGGCGCCTCCCGGGAATGAGCCTGGCCGGTCTTGCCGAGACGTGGATTGGCCTCTCACTTTCAGACTGGTTCAGTATTTTCATTTAGTCAAGGCAGTGAAAATACAATTTCACTCTTTCCTGTCTGATGGCATCATGGTAAGCATGGACACCATGAAAGAGCCCTTGACGTTGGAAGCGCGTATTCAAGCGCATTACGAAGAGTTGCCCCCGGCGGAGAAACGCCTAGGTGACCTGTTGCTGGGTTTCCCCGGCGATATCGCCACCTACAGTGCTGGCGAGCTGGCCGAAGCTGCCGGTACCTCCAGGGCGGCGGCGTCGCGCTTTTTTCAGCGCCTGGGTTACAAGGACTTCAATGAGGTGCGCCTGCAGGTTCGCGAGGCCAAGCGCTGGGGCTCACCGGTCTACCTCTCCTCGGCTTCACGGTTAAACGGAAGTGGTGAGGGCAAGGCCGTGGCCAGCCAATCGGTGGCCGATCACCTGGATCAGGAAGTTCACAACCTGACGCGCACTCTGGAAGCCATACGCCCGGATGTGTTGCGTGATGCGGTGGACGCCATGGCAGAAGCACGGCGCGTGCACGTGGTGGGTTTTCGTAACAGCCGCATGCTGGCGCTTTACCTGCAGCGCCAACTGTTGCTGCTACGCTCCAATGTGTCGTTATTGCCACAATCCGCCCAGACGCTGGGAGAGGACATGGTGGATATCGGCGAGGGCGACGTGGTGGTGATGATCGGCATGCGTCGGCGGGTTGGGGTGGTGACGCGCATCATGGAAATTGCCCAGGCACAGGGGGCCAGGGTGCTGCTGATCACTGATCCTTCCGCCACTCAGACAGCGCGGCTTGCGACATGGACCCTGACGTGCCAGGTGCGCTCCTCGTCATTACTCGACAGTTATGCGGCCGCCATGAGCGTGTTGAACCTGCTCTGCTCGATTTTGTTCCAGCGCGCAATGACCGAAGGTTATGAGCGCCTGCGTCGGGTCGAAACCCTGCACGAGGAGCTCGATGAGCTGGACGCCTTTGCCTGGTTGACCCATCAACCGGCCACCGACGAGTAATCATTTACCATTACTCCGCTTCGTGCCACGCCTCGTGGCCGCAGCTCAGGCAGTGGTAGAACGCTTCGAAGCCGGTATCGGAATCAGTCGATTCACGCATCGTGCCCTTCTGGTAGGTGAAGGCCCGTAGGGTGCAGACCGGGCAGCGGATCTCCCCATGGAGAGGCGTGATGGCCGGCCCCTTTTCCGGGAGGGGCGTAGCAGGCGGCTGCGCTGCGACGTCAGCAGCCACACCATCGAGATCGGCGTTCAGCTTGGCCGCCAGCTGGCGTGCCGCTTCCGCCTGCTCGCTTCCCGCCAGGTTTGCCAGTTTCCTGATCCCTTCCTTGATGGCATCCAGCCGGGTTGTGGTGTCGGCCATTGGCGCTCTCCTGCGGATTGCTGAGACGTGTCACTTACTTATATCAGCATAGCCCCATCGCTCGCGAGGAGGCGGCGAGAGGCCAAGCGACTGACGTCAACCCTCCAGGGACTGATGTTCACCCCTGCGGTCGGTGATGCCCCTCGACCAGCGGGAAGGCGCCGCCGCGCACAGGGCGTTCTACCAGGATGACCTGGGTCGAGAAGAGCAGCGGCGGCATACTGGCGAGACTTGATGACGTTCTCCGGGCTCTACCAGGTGGAGCCCGGCAGTGGTGTCGATGCGGATCATGTCTACCGACGGGCAGACGAGGCGCTTTACCGCGCCAAGTCGGCCGGCAGGGCATGTTGGCGACGAGCCTTTTGCTGATCGGCTGCAACGCGTCAATCACCAGGTCCATGCTCCATGCAGCGCTCGACGATGGCCGGGCCTTGCTGCAGGTTGGCGCTGAGGTCACGCAGGGCGCTGCGTAGCCCCTCCTCGAGTACCGG
>SKVX01000041.1 GCA_007129225.1 Halomonas sp. | reverse complement strand
CTATGCGGCGGTGGGCGTGCACTCCGGCCTGCCTCACGGCGTGGCCCGGAGTCTCCCCGATGCATTGGGGGCGATGCAGGGGGGCACAGGCCCCTTGGCCAACGCCTCATCGGCACGAGTGTCTGCATCGGTGTCGCGGGTGCCCGCCATCGTCTTCCACGGTGATCGCGACACCACGGTGCATCCCAGCAATGCGGATCGCGTTGCCGCTCAGTACAGCGCCTCGCGTGCAGCTGGCGAGTCGGCAAGCGGCCGTGAGGGCAGTGCCGGGAAGACGGTGGAGCGGGGGCGGGTCCCCCATGGCTACGCCTATACGCAAACCAGACATCAGGATTCGGATGGGCGGTCGTGCCTTGAGCAGTGGGTGATCCACGGTGCCGGCCATGCCTGGTCGGGTGGCGACGCACGCGGTACTTACACGGAGCCCAAGGGTCCCGATGCTGCCCAGGAGATGCTGCGTTTCTTCCTTTCGCATGCAAAGTCCGCGGATCGGTCAGGTCGCAGCCCGCTTTGAAGGCCAGACTCGTGTGAAGACGTCAACAAGGAAAACGCCTCGACACTGGTCGAGGCGTTTTGGTGTTTCAGCAGGAGCTGTTTTCAGGTGGCGGGGCGTGCCACCAGTGAGCGCGTCTCCTCGCGGGCCTCGACCAGTTCGACGCGGATGGCGTCACCGAGCTTGTAGCGCTCTTCGCCTTCCACCTGGATGCGGCCTTCCTTGTCGTCGATGACCACCTTGTCGCGGTCGCTGTGGATCATCGGAGCGGGGACGAAGGCCGTAGCGCCGTTGGCGGTCAGCCGGACGCGCATGCCGCCGCGGTTGATGGCGATGATCTCCGCTTCGAAGGCTTCCTGGGCCTTGGCGGCCGGCGTCAGGTAGCGCACGTAGAGCCAGTCCTTGACGTCGCGCTCGGCCATGCGGTTGAGTCGCCGCCGCTCGGTCAACTGCTCGGTCAGCGCCAGGGTGGCTTCCGCCGGCGCCTGCTCACCCTTTAGCACCCGCTTGATCAGGCGATGGTTGACCATGTCGCCATATTTGCGGATGGGCGAAGTCCAGGTGGCGTAGGCGGCCAGACCCAGGCCGAAGTGCGGGCCAGGCCGGGCGGACATGCTGGTGAAGCCCTGGAAGCGGCGCAGGCGCGCATCCAGCCAGGCGTCGTCACGACTCTCCAGTGCCCGTTTGAGCTCCTTGTAGCGGGGCAGCTCGGAGAGCGCCTCGATCTCGACCTCGATCTCCTGGGCGGTGAGGAACTCGTGGGCGGCTTCGGCCTTCTCCGGCTCGAAGGCGCGGTGGACATTGAAGATGCCGTGGCCGACTTTTTCGGCGAGCAGGTCGGCGCAGCAGGCATTCGCCGCGATCATCGACTCCTCGATCATGCGGTTGGCGATGCGTCGCTGCTCGGTGCGGACGTTGAGCACGTTGCCGGCTCGGTCGAGTTCGAAGACGAAGTCGGGACGGTCCTTGAACACCAGGGCGTGCTCGGCGCGCCAGGCGCTGCGCGCCTCGGTCATCTCTCGAAGCGCCTTGAGTTGAGGGGCGATCTCATCCGCCGGTGCCCAGTCGCCCTGGCCTTCGATCCAGTCCGAGATCCGGTCATAGGCCAGCTTGGCGTGGGAGCGTGCGGTGGCGGCGAAGAAGCGATAATCGCCGAGGCTGCCGTCGGCTTCCACTTCCAGGGTGCAGGCCAGCACCGGACGGTCCTGGCCTTCCCACAGCGAGCAGAGGTCGTCGGCCAGCAGTTCGGGCAGCATGGTGACGTTCTGGCCCGGCAGGTAGACGGTAAAGGCCCGGGTGCGCGCCTCCAGGTCGGCGACATGCCCCTCCTCCACGTAGGCGGTGGGATCGGCGATGGCCACCGTTAGTCGCCAGCCACCATCCTCGCGGGGTTCGATGCGCAGGGCATCGTCCATGTCGCGTGTCTTCTCGCCGTCGATGGTGAAGAACGGCTCGGCGGTGAGGTCCTTGCGCTCCAGGCCCTCATCCAGCAGCGGCCAATCAGTGCCGGCGTCAGGGCACTCCTGTTCCAGGGCATGCCTGGCCAGGGTGACGCGCCACGGCACGGCGGGGTCGTCTGCCTTGGCGACAAGCTCATCGATCTGGGCAAAGAAGCCGCGATCGCTCTCCTTGAGCGGATGGCGTACCAGACGCGAAACAACCCAGTCGCCGTCGCCGATGCTTTCCTCGTCGAGGCTGTTCTTGATCCGCGACTTGAGCACGTTCTTGATCGAGGGGTGGTCGGGGACCACCGCCAGGCGACCTTCGCGCTTCTGAACCCGGGCAATGAAGCGCGTCAGTCCGGGCTCGAGCAGGGCGTCGGGCTCGACCGAGGTCTTGTCACCATTCTCGTGGATGGTGGCCTGAACGCGGTCGCCGTGGAGCACAAGCTTCATGGCGGGCGGCGGCACGAAATAGGATTGGCCATCATCGGTTTCGAGAAAACCGAAGCCCTTGTCGGTAGCCTTGATCACGCCCTCGGCACGGGGCGTGGACTTGCGAATATTTTGCTTGAGCTGAGCGAGCAGCGGATTGTTCTGCAGCATGGTCACGAACGTGTGGCGGGGTAGGAGAGCCACTATACGGATTCCCGCCGCCGGCGCCAAACGCCACTATGCCGACTCACAAGGAAACAGCAGGTTATGGCGAGGGTAAACCAACGAGACGACAGCCGCGGTTGCCTTTTGCTAGGCTGAAAGCCGCCATAAACACTTGGACCCACTATGACGCCTCACCTCATCGTCTCCGACCTGGATGGCACCCTGCTGGATGCCAACCACGATCTCCATCCCCTTACCGTCGAGACACTGCGGGCCCTGGCGGAGCGGGGCCACCACTTGGCCTTCGCCTCGGGGCGGCATTTCCGCGACATGCTGGTCTTTCGCGAACGATTAGGTGTGCCAATTCACGTGATCAGCACCAATGGCGCCTACCTGCACGGTCCCGATGACCGGTTGCTCTCTGCCCGGCACCTGGAAGCGGAACTGGCCCTCGAGTTGATCGCCATGGAGCGTCACGACAGCGTACGCCTCAATCTCTACCGGGAGGAGGAGTGGCTGATCGACGCGGCAGAGCCACGGCTGCTGGCCTATCACGCCCATACCGGCTTCGGCTACCGCATCTTCGAGCCCGACGAACTCGACGGAGAAGGGGTGGGCAAGGTGCTCTATATCGGCGAGCCCGAGCGCCTGGCCGGGCTCGAAGCCCAGGTGCGGGAACGCCACGGCGAGCGGCTGCATGTAACCTATTCCACCGTGAATTCGCTGGAGATCATGGCCGGCGGGGTCAACAAGGGCACCGCCCTGCAGGCCCTGCTGGATTCGTTGGGGATCGAGACGCACCATTGTCTGGCCTTTGGCGACAACCTCAACGATACCGAGATGCTGGCCCTGGCCGGCGAGGCCCATGTCATGGCCAACGCCCACCCCGAGCTCGCCGGGCGTGTTCCCCATGCGCGCAGCATCGGCCACCACGCCGAGGTGGGCGTGGCCGCGGAACTAAGCAAGCGCTTTGGGCTCTAGTCTCCGAGGCCGGTTGCTACCTTGGTCGCAGATGGCTTGTCGGGATGGCCGCACTTGACCATCATCGAAGCCCGATAACGACAACAATCACGGGCGCTGCCGCGGCATCGCCCCTTGCCATCGGAATACGATGACGACGACACCTGCCACCCTAATCGTGGTCGACGACGACCCGGAAATCCGAGAGCTTCTGGCCGACTACCTGGGTCGCCACGGCTACCGTGCCCTGGTCGCCGAGGATGCCGTTGCGCT
>SKVX01000024.1 GCA_007129225.1 Halomonas sp. | reverse complement strand
CGTACCAGCGATTAGGCTTTGTACGAAAACTGCCTGCGCTCGATCATGCGGCGTTAAAAATCGGCTCAAAATGCTTATTTACACCCCCGTAAACTCCGCTTTATCGCCAATTTTTGCCTTGCCTGACCTTCGCTCGCCGACTTTTCGTACATAGCCTAAGGTTTTCAGTAGGTTGCGTGCCGTTGAGTTCAGCGTCGGATTCTGAACAGATAATGTTGCTACTACTATGGTTCAATATGGCGAGCGGGTGGGCAATGTACAAGCGTCGTACACCCCGGGCCCCTCTGAACGGGTGGATGCCTCCCGATACCTCAGCAGAAACAGGAGTGACCCCTATGTCGACCCACCAGATCATCGGCCTTGTACTTCTCGTGGTCGGTGCGATCTTGCTCTATTTCGGATACCAATCTTCCCAGGGCCTCGAGGATCAGGTGTACGAGACATTCACTGGCCGATTCACCGATTCCACACTATGGCTGTTAATTTCCGGTGCCGTTGCCGCCGTCGCCGGTATCGGATTGCTATTGCGGAAAGGCTGACCCTTGATCAGCGGGTGCGTCGCTTGCGCGTGGGCGCGGCTCGGCTCCTGCTGCGGCGGGGCTTGCTGCTGCTTCCACGGGACGCCGACACGGTCGGCACCGCTTCTCCCTGAGCTTCCGCCATGGCGCTGCGCAGCCGTGCGGCATCGGTGCTGGCCAGCAGCGCTTGCAGGTCGGCGATCAGCGAGGCCATGAAGGGAGCGGGGTCGGCGTCCTGCTCGGCGATGGCGCCCAGCCGTTGCTCCCACAGTGCGGTGCGCTCGGGGCGGGAGGCCGCCTCGGGTAGCGAAGCGATCAAGCCGCTGCCCAGCCGTGTGGCGCGCAACGCCTTGTTGCAACGGACCAGATAGCCCCGTTCCAGCAGGGTCTCGATGATGCCGGCACGAGTCGCTTCGGTGCCGAGTCCGTCGTGTTCGCGCAGCGTGCGCCGAACGGCCGGGTCGTCGACATAGCGTGCGATGTTCATCATCGCCTTGATCAGGCCGGCATCGGTGAAGGGTTCCGGGGGACGGGTCTCGCGATCCTCGACGGCACAGTCCGTTACTCGACAGGCTTCTCCTTCGCTGAGCGGTGGCAGCGGCGGCGCTTCATCGCGGGTGGTGAACAGCGGCTTCCAGCCGGGCTGCAGCAGTACCTGCCCGCTGGCCCGGAAGCGCTCTTCGAGAATCACGAACTCGGCCTTTACCTCGCGGGTCTCCAGGGCGGGGTAGAACTGTGCGAGAACATTGCGGGCTATCAACCGGAAGACATCGGCCTCGGCCTTCTCCAACCGCCCCAGGTCCGCCGGCTTGCCAGTGGGTGCCAGGGCGTGGTGGGCGCCCACCTTTTTGTCGTTCCAGGCCTTGGAGCGCAGCGTGAAATCCGCTCCGGCAAACCACTGCTGCAGCGTGGCATCACTGTGACAGGCGCTCTCCAGGGTGCGGCGTGCCTGGGGAAGATGATCCTCGGGCAGATAGCGACAGTCGGAGCGGGGGTAGGTGATCAGCTTGTGGCGCTCATAGAGACGCTGGCAGATATCCAGCACCCCCTTGGCCGAGAGCCCGAAGCGGCGGGCGGCGTCCACCTGCAGCGCCGAGAGCGAATAGGGCAGTGGGGCGGCTTGGCGCTTCTGGCGAGCGTCGAGGGAGGCCAGGCGGCCCTCGGCGCCGGGCAGGCGAGCGGCCAGGGCTTCTGGGGGGGCACGTTCGAGCAGTCGCCCCTGCTTGTCCAGGCGGTGCGTCTCGGCAGGCTGCCACCAGGCGCGTAGCTGTCCAGCGGAGACGGCGAGGTCGACCCACAGCACATGGAAGGGGTAGGGGATGAAGTCGCGGATTTCCGCGTCGCGGCGGACCACAAGCCCCAGCACCGGCGTCTGAACGCGGCCGACTGAGAGCACCCCGTCGTGGCCGGCCTGTCGTCCGGTCAAGGTCCAGGCCCGAGTGAGGTTGATACCATAGAGCCAGTCGGCCCGGGCCCGGGACTCGGCGGCTCGATACAGCGCGTGATAGCGGCTGTTGTCCTCCAGGCAGGCCAGGGAGCGCGCTACCGCCGGGCGGTTGAGGTCGCTGACCAGCAGGCGCGATACCGGGCCCTTCCAGCCCAGGTGCTCGATGACTTCCTGCACCAGCAGCTGCCCCTCCCGGTCGGGGTCTCCCGCATGCACCACCTCGCGCGCGCCCTTCAGTAGTCGACGGATCACCGCCAGCTGCCCCCGGGCCTTGGGGCGGGGGGCGAGCTTCCAGCGCTCGGGAAGGATCGGCAGGTGGTCCAGCCGCCACTGTTTATAGGCGGGGTCGTATGCGTCGGGCGGCGCCTGCTCCAGCAGGTGTCCGAGACACCAGGTGACCACGGTGTCGCCGGCGTGCAGGGCGCCTTCTTCACGTCGAGCACTGCCCGGCAGGGCGTCGGCGATGGCCCGGGCGAGGCTGGGTTTTTCGGCAATGATCAGTCGCATGTGGGTGCCACGGAAGTCCAAGGTATGGACATTCTTACAGTAATGGGTAATGTCCGCCAGAGGCTGTCATGATTTCTCGTTGTACAATTCCTGTATCATTGATCTGGCGCTTCGAGATCAACGTTTCGAGGCAACCTTTTCGAGGCAAGCGAAGGAGAGTGACGATATGCGCGAACGCGGGAGAACACGACGTCTGCTGGGCCTTGGCGCCCGCACGGGTGGCGCCGTGATTCGTACGCGTCTCGGCGGTCAGGCCGACTGGCGTGCGCTGGGCGAAGCGCTGTTCGAGGGGCTCTCCGAACTGAAGGGGCCGGCGATGAAGCTGGCTCAGATCATGGCGCAGTGGGACGACCTGCTGCCGCCGGATCTCGTGGATGAACTGGCCCGGCTCCAGCGGCAGGCCGAGCCCATGCCCTGGGAGGGCATCCGGCGCGTCCTGGTCGAGCAGTACGGTGATCCGGATACGCTGTTTCGCGAGATCGAGCCGCGCCCCTTCGCCAGCGCCTCCATGGGGCAGGTGCATCGGGCGGTGACCCATGACGGCGAGACCCTGGTGCTCAAGGTGCAGTATCCGGGGCTACCCGAGATCCTCGAGGGTGACCTGGCGCAGGTACGGCGCATGATGCGGCTCGGGCGCTGGCTCAAGGTGCCCCAGGCACGGCTCGATGCGCTGTTCGAGGAGCTCGCCGCCAGTCTGCGCAGCGAGCTGGACTACCAGGCCGAGGCTCGCGCCCTGGCGCGCTACCGGGAGCGCTATGCGCATCTCGATGGTCTGGTGATTCCCGAGCCGCTTCCCGAACTGTCCGGGCCCCGGGTACTGGCCATGCGCCATGTGAGCGGTACGCCCCTGCGTGAACTGGAGGTCGGGGATGACGCTACGCGCCAGCGTATCGCCACTACCTTGGCCGACTGGCTCACCGAGGAGCTGTTTACCCACCGCGAGCTGCATGCCGACCCCCATGCCGGCAACTTCGCCGCCGACGACCAGGGGCGGCTGGTGATCTATGACCTGGGGGCAGTAATACCGGTCGCCGATGCCCACCTGAAGGCGATGATGGCGCTGCTCGATGCCGCCCTGGCCGACGATCCCATGGCCATGGATGATGCCCTGCGACAGCTCGGTGGACGCCAGGGCCAGGGGGCGCCGCTGGCGCTGTATCGCGAGGCAGCAGAGGCGGTGGTGCCGCTATTTGAACCGGGCGAACAGGACTTTTCCGACGTTCGAATGCATCGCCGGCTGCGGGAGCTCAGCCCGAAGGTGTGGGCGGCCATGGACAGGCTTCAGCCCCCGGCCGACATCCTGCTGCTGTCGCGCACCCTCAATGGCCACTACTGGAATCTCGTGCGTCTCGGGGCAAGGCTGGATATGCATGCCCGTACCCGGCCATTACTGGAGTGGGCGCGGGGCTGAGGAAACACTGCACAAATGACTGTGCGAGCGAATCGCTGCGTTGCGCGGTGCCGAAGCGTCGGACCGTCGGATCCTCACATATACCCCATATGCTCCGGTTGACTCGCAGCCTTCGGCTTCTCGCCCCTTCGGGGCCAGCCTCCGGCTGTTTGTCGCTACGCTCGGTTCTGTGCTCCGTGCGCCTTGCGACCCACAGGGATGTGGGAAGTGCGTTGGTTCGTCGGGAACGAACCTAGCCGCTTCATCTCGCTCGTCGATTTGTGCAGCATTTCCCTGAGGAGGCGACCCAAGGCCAGGTGCTTGAACATGCATTTGCAAGCCACATGAAGCGGCGCTTCCCTGTTAGAATATGCGGCTTTCGGGATTGGCGGAGACGGCGATGCTGGCAGTATGGGTGGAACAGCTTCTGGGCTTTGCCTCGGGGGCGCTGGCGGCGATCCGTGATGACGAGCAGTATCCGGCGTTCATGGCCTGGGCAAGGGAGGAGGGCGCCGTGCTGATGGGCGGCGACCTGGCCATGGCCCAGGCACTGGCTCCCGAGCTGTGGTGTCAGACCCCGCTCGAGCGTGCCGGCTTTGCCTGCGAGCCCCTGGCACGACCGGGGCGCAATGAGCCCTGCTGGTGCGACTCCGGACGCAAGACCAAGCACTGCTGTGGTGCGGTGGCGATGCCTGCCGACGTGCCGGATCATCTCATGTGGATGCTGTCGCTGCGTGACTGGAAGGGGCCGACGCTCAAGGCTGCCTTGGCGAGCGGGCGCGCCCCGGCCCAGGCCCTGCTCGAGGCCGGCCTGATCGCCGCGGAGACCGGTCAGCGGGGGCGTGCCCAGCAGATACTGGAGTCATTGTTTCATCGCGGCGACTGGTCGCGGCTGCCGATACAGGCAGAGCCTGCCTTCGAG
This sequence comes from Halomonas sp., assembly GCA_007129225.1. GTDB lineage: Bacteria > Pseudomonadota > Gammaproteobacteria > Pseudomonadales > Halomonadaceae > Halomonas. The sequence goes on along the minus strand of SKVX01000024.1, from coordinate 8,757 downwards.
CTACTGGTCGATCTCTATCAGGAGCGTGGCTTCAACCGCAAGCGAGCCGACCTGCTCGACGAAGTGCTGGAGCGGGGCCCGTTGTTTCTTCGCGGCGTGGCCCTGGAGCGTCTCTGCCTGATGCACCTGGACAGCGACGACCTGGACAGCGCCAGGGAGGCCTTCGTGCGCGCCCAGCAGGCGCTACCCGACTCACCCACCCTGGCCTATATCGAAGCCATGCTGCTGCTCCACGAAGGCCATGAGCAAGAAGCCGCGGAACGAGCGCGCTTCTGGTTCCGTCGACTGGAGCGACAGGGCGAGCTGGAGCCCGACCAGATGCAGTTCCTGGCCGACCTGGCCGAGAACCCGGGAGCCACCCTGGCCGACCAGTTGCTCAACGCCGAGGAGGACCTGGCGGAGCCCCTGGCAGCGCTGCAGGCCCTGCTGGCCGAGCTGCCGCCGGCGCCGGGTCTTGATATTCGCCACAGCGCCGAAGGCGAGCTGGCGTATCACAGCAGTGCCCGTGAGGACACGCTCTTTGCCGCCTGGCAGGTACATTTCGAGGTGGCGGTCGATGAGGAGAGTGCGCTGGGCTTCGAGGGTGAGCCCTGGGTCGAAGCCGGCACCTGGTTGCGCCAGCTCTGTGCTCACCCCGAATGGCTCGATTCACCTCGCGTGGTTCAGGCGCTGGCGTTGGCGCTGACCAGCCGCTTCGGCAGCCTGCCATGGATGTCACCGAGCCTGTTCGAGCCGCTTGCCGACCGGCTGGAACGCTGGCTCGAACGCATCCGTGGCGAGGGTGATGGCCCCTTCCTGTGGGACAGCGCCGACAACGCGGTGCTGTTGCGTACCGGACTGGCGCTGGTGGTGGGCATGGAGCGCGGCGCCCGGGAACGCTCGCGCCGGCTGGCCGAGCGTCTGCTGACGCTGGATGACCAGGACAGCCTGGGGCTGCAGGAACTGGTCCTCGACCAGCTCCTGCGCGAAGGACGTGACCAGGAAGCGCTGGCGTTAACCGAAACACGGCTTGAAGAGGCGCCTGTGCTGGGCATGCTGATGGGGCGGGCGCTGGCCCTCTATCGCCTCTCGCAGGAAGAGGAAGCCGAGGCGGTGCTACAGGAGGTTGCCCGTCATAACCCACATGCCCTGGCCATGCTATGCGCCGAGAATCCCCGACCCGTGCGCACCGGGCAGGACAGCGTCGCCGAGCCGGGAACCCGCGCCGAAGCCTGGCAGTACCGTACCCTGATGCGCGACCAGTGGCGGGCTACCTCCGGTGCCCTGGGCTGGCTACAGGCCCACCTTTCCCGTTGATTGACGCGTCCTGCTCCGGCAGGCCGCTGCTTTTATCTCTTTCTACTCTTTCTATCCTATCCCTCTACCCGCGAGACTATCGTGGCAACTCGCGGGCCAAGATGTGGCGTCTATTCGCCGGATGTCAGGTGGCCGGGGCCGTGGGACGAGGCACCAGCTCTGGGTCGCGGCTGATCCAGATCGCCAGTGCGATGGCGGGCAGCCCCAGGGCCGTGGCAATGACGAAGAAGGTGGCGTACCCCTCTGCCGCCACCACAAGGCCGCCAAAACCGCTCAAGAACTTGCCCGGCAGAGTCATCAGCGACGAGAAGAGCGCGTACTGGGTCGCCGTGTAGGCGCGGGATGTCAGGCTCGACAGGAAGGCGATGAATACGGCGCTGGCCAGGCCATTGGCCAGGTTGTCGCCGACGATGGCCATGACCAGCATCGGCAGGCTCTGGCCGGCCATTGCCAGGGCGGCGAACAGCAGGTTGGTGAGGGTGGCTGCTGCCGCGCCCAGTATCAATATTGGGCCGATTCCGTATCGCGCCACCAGCAGCCCGCCCAGGATTCCGCCGCTGATGCTCATGGCGATACCGAAGACATTGGTCACATTGGCAATGGTGGCCAGCGAAAAGCCCAGGTCGATATAGAGCGGGTTGGCCATAGAGGCCATGGCGAGATCGCTGATGCGGAATACCGCGACGAACACCAGCAGCCAGAGCGCCTTGAGCCGATGGCGGGAGAGGAAGTCGGTGAAGGGGCAAACCACCGCACCGATCAACCAGGCACCCAGGCGACGCAGGTGGCGCGGCTTGCCGCGGCTGGCGCGAATGAAGGCTCGCACCTTGGGTTCATGGATCAGCTGTGTCGTCAGGGAAAGGCGCTCCGGTTCGGGGCGCACCAGGACCGTGATCACGCCGATGCCCACCAGGGCGGCCATGGTCAGGTAGGCGGCCTCCCAGGAGATCCACGACGCCACGTAGAGGGCGCCGGCACCGGCTGCCAGCAGGCCGCCGCGGTAGCCGATGATATAGGTCGACGCCATGGCCGCCTGGATATCGTCCGGGGCGGACTCGATGCGGAAAGCATCGATGGCGATATCCTGGGTGGCCGAACCGAAGGCCACCAGCAGGGCGAAGGCGGCCACCATCATCAGGTTCTGGTTGGGGTCGAGGCTGGCGAGCCCGATGAGGCCGGCGGCGATCATGGCCTGGGCCAGAAGCATCCACCCACGTCGCTGGCCGAACCGGCGGGTCAGCACGGGCAGGGCAAGGCGGTCCACGATGGGCGCCCAGAAGAACTTGATGGAATAGAGGATCCCGATCCAGGAGAAGAAGCCGATGGCAGCGACCTCCACCCCGTCGCTGCGCAGCCAGGCGGACAGGGTGGAGAACACCAGCAGGAAAGGGAGTCCGGCGGAGAAGCCCAGGAACAGCATGGTGATCACGGGCGCGCGCAGGTAGATGGCCATGGCGGAACGCCAGCTGCGACGGGCGATGGGGGTGGACATTCGGTATGCCGCTCCTTTTGGCTCGGTAGCCCCGGGCGGGGGGCCGCCCGATAACGCTCAACGATGCTAGAATGACCACCGCTCGGCGGGGCGAGCGGCAGGCAATGGCTGTCCGATTGTTGCAGAGCCCCGACAGCGATACCAGCAGGATATCTCGATCAGGAGCCCCTTCATGAGCGATGCCACATGCCCACCGGTCGACGCCGATGATGACCTGCCGAGATGGTACGTCATCCAGTGCAAGGGAGGAGAGTCCTTCCGTGCCGCCGAGCATCTGGGAAACCAGGGCTACGACCTCTTTCACCCCGTGCTGGAGGTGCAGAAGAAGCGGGCTGGCAAGCTGGTCTGGTTGAATGAGCCGCTGTTTCCCCATTACCTCTTCATTCGCCTGGACCGCGTGGCCAGCAACTGGCGTCCCATTCGTTCCACCCGTGGTGTACTGAAGATCGTTACCTTCGGCGACAAGCCGCTGCCGGTTGAGGATGCCCTGATCGATACGCTGCGCGAGAAGGGGGTCGAGGACCAGCACGCCATCGCCAATGTCTATTTTCGTGCCGGCGAAATTGTCGAGATCACCGAGGGTCCCTTCAAGGACCTGCAGGCGGTGTTTTCCAGCCACAAGGGTGAGGAGCGCGCCATCGTTCTGCTCAACCTGCTGAACCGTCAGCAGCGACTGGTACTGCCCGTGGCCCAGCTGCGACCCCAGGACTGAGTCGGGAACACCCTGGATTACCGAAGGAGAAAGCCATGACAATCGCCCCGCAACGGGTCGTGACACTGCACTATGTACTGAGCGACGAACAGGGCACCGTACTCGATGACTCGCGGGCCCGTGGGGTTCCGCTCGAGTACCTGCATGGTCATGACAACATCATGGCCGGATTGGAGCGCGCCCTGGAAGGACAGCAGGAGGGCGCTCAGCTGACGGTGACCCTGATGCCTGCCGAGGCTTACGGGCTGCGCAACGAGGCGCTGGTACAGGAAGTGGGCCGCGCCGCCTTTCCCATGGATGACCTGGCCCCCGGCATGCGCTTCCAGACCCCCGGGGACGACGGTCCGCAGATCGTCACCATCCTGGATGTCGCCAGCGACGCGGTGCGAATCGATACCAACCATCCGCTGGCCGGTCGCACTCTGCACTACCGGCTCGAGGTTCTTTCGGTGCGCGAGGCCAATCGTGCCGAACTGGCCAAGGGCCATCCCCTCCCGCCGGATGTCGACCCCTCCCAGGTAGAGGATCGCAAGGTACCCTGAGTCCAAAGGCGGCCAAAAACTGACCTGCATCAAATTTGGCGCCATGCTCGAGGGCGTCCAGATACAAAATTGATACAGGTCAGTTTTCCCCCGGCGTTGACGCGCTACAGTTCACTCATCGCATTGGAGACGGGGGAGAGAACACCATGTACTGGGATGACGCAGTTATTTTCGGCTTGGTCACCGTCGCAATGATGATCGCATTCATGGCAGGTTGGGTCGGTTTCGTGATTCGCGACCATCGTCGCAAGAAGAAGCACTGAGCCAAGCTGCACAGCAAGTCGTCAGGGGAGGGGGGATTTTATCCCCCCAGTAGCCGGCCCGTCAGGGCCGGCATTTTTATGTTGGCATGATACACTCTGGCAAAATCCGGTAACAACGATTCGTAACAACTGTCGGTAACAACAAGAAACAAGCGTTCCCCACCTGAAGGACGGAGACCACCCATGACATCTTCGCGACCTTTCATCTGTCTGGCGGCATGGCTGACAGCAACCCTGCTGTTGTCTACCCCCGTTGCTGCGGCCAGTCCCGACCAGATTACGTTGCAGCACAACGATGAGGAGATCCATCTCTCCGTCGATGACCTGCGCGAGCAGGCCGATGTCGAGTTCACCTTTTTCGACCCCTACCTGGCGGACGAGGTCGCGATACGCGGCCTGATATTTCGCGATCTGCTGGTAGCGCATCTCGGTGGCGTGCCGGAGACTCTGCACTTTTACGCCTGGGATGACTATGACGTCGCCCTCGGTGGCTGGGACGATGACAACTGGATCCTCGTCACGCACCAGGATGGCGAGCCCCTGTCGATGCGTGAGCGGGGCCCGGTCCGCCTTGTCGAGTGCGACTACGGTGACCGCGACCCTGCGAACCTGCGCAACTTCAATGACTGGGTCTGGATGATCAAGCGCATCGAGTCGGTACCGTGAGACCAGCCCCGCGCTGGAGACGGCACCTGGGGTGGCTTTGGCTCAGCCTGATGAGCTTTACACTCCTGATGCTGCTGATCACTTACCAGACCCGCTGGGTCTATCCCGAGATACACGCCTACTTCAGTCAGGCCGGCAACCTGACCGGCCAGCAGCTGGCCACCCGTTCGCGAGAATATCTGCAGCAGAGCCTGGATATCCTGCTGGTGGATCCCGTAGACGAGGAGCGCCGGCATCAGGCGCATTTCCAGCTGGAGCTGGCCTACAGTCTCTTCGATATCGGCCTGTATCGGAACGAATACCGATGTACGCGGCCGAGCCTGGCGGCGCTCGATGAGCTGAAGGTGAAGCTCCGCTCGGGAGAGGGCTTGCTGCCCGGAGACCTACGCCACAGCCTGCTGGGCCCGATTCGCTGTCTCACCGAAATCGAAATGCACCAACTGGATCGGCGTAGCAGCGTCACGGCAGCCTTCGTTGAAGACACCCGTCGGCACCAGGGGCAGGTCCTGATCGGCAGCGTGGTCATCTTCGTGCTAGGCCTGGCTTTCTGGTGGATGCACGAGCGACATCGGCGCAGCGCCGAACGTGCCACCCGGGAAAGCCTGGAATGGATGGCTCGTGCGCTCAGCGACCCGCTGACGGGCGTCGGCAATCGCAGCGCACTCCATCAGGAGGTACTGGCCTGCGAGGGTAAGCCCATGGGGCTGATTCTGATCGATATCGACTTCTTCAAGCAGTACAACGACCACCTGGGGCACCCCGACGGGGACAAGCTGTTGCGTCACCTGGCTCGGTTAATCGATGAGACGTTGGGTGGGCAGGCACGACTCTATCGCATGGGCGGCGATGAGTTCGCCGCCCTGCTCGACTGTGCCGACGACGGCGTGCTGGCAGGCCACTGCGAACGGCTGGTAGGGGGCCTGCGCGATGCGGCCCTGCACCACCCTGACCACTCCGGCTCATCCATCGTCACCTTCAGCGTGGGGGCGGCATGCTTTATTGCAGGCCAGGCGAGTTTCGATGGCGGCTATGCCGCCGCAGACCAGGCACTCTACCGGGTCAAGGCCGGCGGACGCGACGGGTGGCAGGTGGCAGAAGCGAAAGTGGTCGCTGACAACGGCGACCTGAAGCTCGAACGGAGCTGACACCCAAGTTTAATGGCCGAATGGGGCGGGACTCATGTCAACGCGCAATCCACCAGTGGCTGCGCCAGGCGGCCATCACTCGTTCCGGGTACCAAGTCTTCCCCAGGCTGCCGTTGTAGCGGGCTAGTGCCCTGGTGAGATCGCCGCGCTCCACGGCCAGGTAGTGGGCGAGGATGGTGCTGCCATAGCGCAGGTTGAGCCAGGGGTCCTTGAGCTCATCCGCCGGTCGACCGAGTTCGCGGATCCAGAAGGGCATGATCTGCATCAGCCCCACGGCACCGGCCGAGGAGACGGCGTCGGCACGAAAAGCGCTTTCCACCTGAATCACCGCGAGGATGATTTCCGGTGACAGGCCGGCCAGTTGGGCCTCGTGATAGATGCGTCCTAGCATTTCCCGGCGCAGTTCGGCATCCGAGACGTAGCGGGCCAGGCGCGGCTCCATCGTGTTCATCCACTGGCGTGCCGCCCACACCGACTCCGCCGGCAGCTCCGCTGTGGTGACCGCGTCGAGGGTGGCACGCAGCGTCGAGGGAATGTCCGGTAGAACCTGGACACGGTGCGCAGTCGTCCGGTTGTTGGTCGGCGAGTTGCTCGCCGGCTGGGCGTTCGTAGACAGCGCACCGAGGAAACCCGCCTCATCGGCGTCCGGCGCCTGGTTTGCCCAGGCGCCGCCGCTCGGCAGGGCGATCAACCCTGCCATCAGCCAGGCGGCAAGTGTCGGCACGCCCCGGCCTAGCCTTCAATCCGCTGTCGCAGGAACGCGAGGATCTGGTCCGCCGGTACCATGGTCGCTTCGCTGTCGCGACGCCCCTTGTACTCCAGCTCGCCCTTGTCCAGGCCCCGGTCGCCCACCACCAGGCGGTGGGGTATGCCGGTCAGCTCCTGGTCGGCGAATTTCACGCCCGGGCGCAGGTCACGATCGTCCAGCAGCACGTCGAAACCGGCGGCGGTGAGTTCGGCATAGAGGCGCTCGGACTCCTCGCGGACCCGCTGCGACTTGTGGGCGTTCATCGGTACCAGGGTAAGGTGGAAGGGAGCGATGGCGTCGGGCCAGATGATGCCGCCTGCGTCATGATTCTGTTCGATGGCGGCGGCCACCACACGGGTCACGCCGATGCCGTAACAGCCCATCCAGGGGTGGGTAGCCTTTCCGCTGTCGTCCAGCACCGTGGCGTTCATCGCCTCGGAGTACTTCTTGCCCAGCTGGAAGACGTGGCCCACCTCGATGCCGCGCTTGATGGAGAGCGTGCCCTTGCCGTCCGGCGAGGGGTCGCCCTCGACCACGTTGCGCAGGTCGGCTACCTGGGGCAGGGGGGAGTCGCGTTCCCAGTTGATGCCGAAATAGTGCTTGCCGTCGACGTTGGCGCCGGCACCGAAGTCGCTCATCAGCGCCACGCTGCGATCGACGATGATCGGCATGTCGAGGTTCACCGGGCCCAGCGACCCCGGGCCGGCACCCACCACGGCACGGATCTCCTCCTCCGTGGCCATGGTCAGCGGCTCGGCCACCTGGGGCAGGTTTTCCGCCTTGATCTCGTTGAGCTCGTGGTCGCCACGAACCAGCAAGGCGATCAGGCCGCCCTCGGTGGCACGCACCATCAGCGTCTTGATGGTCTTCTCGATGGGCAGGTCATGCTGTTCCACCAGGGCGGCGATGGTTCTGGCATTCGGCGTATCGACCAGCCGCAGTTCTTCCTGCGGAGCCTGGCGCTCCGGTGTCACCCCCAGCGGCGCCGGCAAGGCTTCCGCCTTCTCGATATTGGCGGCGTAGTCGGACTCGTTGGAGAAGACGATGGCGTCCTCGCCGGAGTCGGCCAGCACGTGGAACTCGTGGGAGTCGGTGCCGCCGATGGCGCCGGTGTCGGCCAGCACCGGGCGGAAGTCCAGGCCCAGGCGGGTGAAGATGCGCACGTAGGCGTCGTACATTGCCTGGTAGGTTTCCTGCAGGGAGGCCTGGTCGATATGGAAGGAGTAGGCGTCCTTCATGATGAACTCGCGGGAGCGCATCACGCCAAAGCGCGGCCGGATCTCGTCGCGGAACTTGGTCTGGATCTGGTAGAAGTTGGCTGGCAGTTGCTTGTAGCTTGCCAGCTCGCGGCGCATCAGGTCGGTGATCACCTCTTCATGGGTCGGGCCGACGCAGTAGTCGCGTTCGTGGCGGTCTTTCAGGCGCAGCAGTTCGGGGCCGTACTGCTCCCAGCGGCCGGACTCCTGCCACAGCTCGGCGGGCTGCACCGCCGGCATCAGCACCTCCTGGGCGCCGGCGCGGTCCATCTCCTCGCGCACGATACGCTCCACCTTGCGCAGCGTGCGCAGGCCGACAGGCAGCCAGGTGTAAAGGCCGGAAGTCAGGCGGCGGATCATGCCGGCACGCAGCATCAGCTGATGGCTGATCACTTCGGCGTCGGCGGGGGTTTCCTTCAGGGTGGCGATCAACAGTTGAGTGGCGCGCATGGGTCCGGCGTTTCCTTCCAGCTGGGCTTGGCATGATAGGCGTGCCGCGACGGCGGCGTTTGGGGCATTGTACGGCCAACGGGGAATGGCGGCAAAAGAGCATCGCCATTGGCTTCATCACTCGGGGCTGTTCCGTCGACAGGGCTACGAGGAGGCGCTGTGAACCCATCCCTGGGCGCTACATTTG
>SKVX01000076.1 GCA_007129225.1 Halomonas sp. | reverse complement strand
CTGACGATGCCGGCGAGTGCGCCGACGAGCCCCAGCAGCAACAGTTCCAGGGCCAGCAGCCCCACCAGACGGCGCCCCGAGACCCCCAGCGCCCGCAGTGTGCGCAGCATGGCCAGGCGCTGCTCCAGTGCCAGGCCCAGCGCCGCCTGGACAATGAAGAGCCCCACCACCAGCGCCAGCAGCGCCATGGCGGTGAGGTTGAGGTGGAAGCTCTCCGTGAGCTGGCCCGGGGAGACCAGCGTCGCCGCCCGGGTCAGCACCAGCCCATCGGGGGCTTCGTTCAGGGCATTGGGGGCGGTGACCAGTCGCGACAGCGTCTCGCCGGTGTCGAGCAGTGCCGCCGCTGCGGCGATATCCATCACCAGGGTGTCGGGAGGCATCGAAGTTGCCAGCACCAGCGGTGGCAGTCGCTGGCCGTCAGCCATGCGTGGCTCGGCGCCGACGGCCTCGCGGTGGCTTACGCCCAGGGCGGGCAGGGCGTCGGGGGCCACCCGTGTCTGCCACGGTGGCGTGAGAAAGGCCATGAGGCCATTCGTGGTACCCGCCGCGGCGAAGGTGTTGTCGCCAGGCAGGGTGAAAGGCTCGATGCCGATCACCGTCAGCCGGGTGCCGTCGGGGGCTTCGAGGGTGCCCTCGAGCAGCGGCGAGACCGGCAGCCCGTCGCGGCGCAGGCGCAGGTAGTCGTCCCGGGTCAACGGCTGGCCATCGCGGCGCTCCAGGCGGTCGAGCCCGGTGGTGAACAGGGCCTCGGCGCGGGCATAGCTGTCCCGGGCCGAGGCGTTGATCGCCTGCACGCCGCTCCACAGCGCGCTGGCCACCCACAGCCCCAGCAGAAGCATGGCGAGCTGGCCTGGGTGGCGCTTGTAGTGGGAGAGCAGGGTGGCCAGGGCGGTAAGCATCAGCGACGGCTCGCCTCCCGCAAATCCGACGTGGCCACCGGGCCGAGCTTGCCATGGGTCAACCTCAGACAGCGATCCAGCGGTGCCGCCACCTGGGGGCTGTGGGTCACCAGCAGCAGGGCACTGCCGGCCTCGTTCACCAGTGACAGCAGCAAGTCCAGCACCTCGGCGGCGCTGGTTTCGTCCAGGTTGCCGGTGGGTTCGTCGGCCAGCAGCAGGGCGGGGCGGGGGGCCAGGGCGCGACCGATGGCCAGGCGCTGCTGCTGGCCGCCGGAGAGCTGCTCGGGGTAGCGACGCTCCAGGCCGGCAAGGCCCAGCCGCTCCATGAGATGCGCCGACCACTCGGGATTTTCCCGCCCGGCCAGCCGCGCCTGCAGGCGCAGGTTGTCACCCACGTTCAGGCTCGGCACCAGATGAAACTGCTGGAATACCAGGCCCAGGGAATCGCGGCGCAGCCGGGCCCGGGCGGGGTCCTCCAGCGCGGAGATGGCCTGGCCGGCAATCACCACTTCGCCGGCCTCCGGCAGGTCGAGGCCCGCCGCCAGGTGCAGCAGGGTCGACTTGCCGCAGCCCGACTCCCCCATCAGCGCCAGGCTCTCGCCGGCACTTAGCTGCAGGTCGATACCCTCCAGCACCGTCAGCGGCCCCTGGGGCGTGGGGTAGGCCTTGTGCACGTCACGGAATTCGAGCATGGCCGGCTTTCCTTGGGAAAACACCCATCGTCCCACAAGGCTGAGGCCCAGGCGAACCTCGGTGTGGTGACATTGAGCTGACCAGCCTTATCAAGCGCAATAGGGTCTGGTTCATTGGTCCGCCCCATTGCGACATGCGCCAAAACAGGCATGATGGTTCGAGCATCGCTATTGTTTATCTCGCTTCCAGGATGGGCCTTCCGTGACCGTCACGGTATCCATGCATTTCGTCAACGAGCTGTTTCGCGGCGTTCCCGTCGTGGAGCGTGCCCGAGGGAGCTATCTCGAACGCGCGGGTATCTCGCCGTTCCTGCTCGCCGCGCCCCATGGGCGTGTCACGGTGGAGCAGTTCGCCACGCTCTACCGGCTGCTGGTGAACGACTATGACGACGAGACGCCGGGATTCTTCGCCCGGCCGCTGAGGAGCGGCACACTGAAGCTGCTTTGTTTGAGCGTGCTGGAAGCCCCGACGCTGAAGGTGGCGCTGCATCGCTATACGCTGTTTTTCCGTATCGTGCTGGACGACTTCGGCTACGAGTATAGCGTTCAGGATGATCTGGTCCGGGTCGCACTGGTGGAGCGACAGCCGCCGGCGGGCAGCCGGATCCTGGTCCACGAGCTGATGCTCAAGCTGTTCCACGGCATCGCCTCGTGGATGATCGCGCGCAAGATCCCCCCGATCATGATGGAGTGCGCCTACGCCCAGCCGGCTCACAGCGCTGACTATCTCTATTTCTACCCGGGCAAGGTCCTGTTCGACCGTCCCGAGACGGCCATGTACTTCGATCGCTCCCTGCTGGACCAGCCGATACGCCAGACCAAGAAGCACCTGGGGGCCTTTCTGCGCCGGGCGCCGGCCGACTGGTTCTACGTCTCCCTTGCCGATCGCCTGGTCTCGCATCGGGTGCGGGAGCATCTCTCGCACCACCTGGCTTCCTCGGGCTCAGTGCAGGACGTGGCTGCAGCGCTGCACATGTCGGTCAGGACCCTGTCCCGACGGCTGGCCGCCGAGGGGACCCACTTCCAGGCGGTGAAGGACGAGTTCCGGCGCGATTTCGCGATCCAGGCATTGACCCGCACCGAGCGGCCGCTGCTGGGTATTTCCGATGATCTGGGCTTTGAGGACCTGGCCTGCTTCAGCCGTGCCTTCAAGGCCTGGACCGGCAACTCGCCCGCCGCCTATCGGCGGGCGATCGCGCTGCCGCAGCCCGCCTGAGCCATACCAGCCGATTCAGATTCGCGCTGTTTCAGGTCGGCTCGACCTTGGCCTGGTCGCGTGCCAGCTCCTCACGGCGGGTCCAGCGGCGATAGAAGATGGTGGCAAAGGTGGAATTGATGACGATGAACAGCGAATACATGACAGGTATCAGCAGGATGAGCTGCTGGGTTTCATCGGCAAACGTCATGATGACAATCAGTGCCGCCAGCGGGCCATTCTGAATGCCGGTTTCCAGCGACACCGTTCTGGCTTTCTGGGGATTCAGCCGCAGCACGCGGGAGAAAAGGTAACCGAAAGCGAAACCGATGAGGCCTATCAGGATGACAGCGGCGTAGACTTCCCAGCCGGTTTCCACCAGCAGACGCCAGTTTCTTGGCACCCAGGTAACCACCAGGAAGAGGATGACGATGGCCCCAAGAATCCCGCCCATCAGCTCGATCACGGCGCCGATATTTGAATTCTTGCGGCGCAGCCACATGCCGATAAGCGTGGGAATCAGCAGCACGAAGAGCAGCCGGGCGATCTGATCGGGCGGGATGCGGAAGGCATCATCGATGCCCTGGGTGTAGAACTCCATCAGCAGGGGCACCATGACGAAACCGGCCAGGGTGGAGCAGATGGTCATCATGATGCTCAGGCTGAGCAGGCTTTTCGAAAAGTAGGCGAAGATATTGGACGTCGTACCGCCGGGCATGCAGCCGATCAGCACCAGGCCCACCGTTTGCTCAGGCGTCAGGTTCAACACGCGCGACAGCAGGAAGGCGATCAGCGGCATCAGCATGTACTGGGAGGCAAAACCGACCCCAACGGCTTGAGGGTGGCGCATGGCCAGCCTGAAATCCTTGAAGGTCAGCGATGACCCCATGCCAAACATGATGATCACCATCATGATGGACAGTAAGCTCTCTTCCAATGGGCTCAGCATTCGTTATGCTCCCGCTTGGTTGTTATCAACGGTT
>SKVX01000380.1 GCA_007129225.1 Halomonas sp. | reverse complement strand
TTGCGTCGGGGATGCCTCAATGTGATTTTGCCGGCCCCTGCCGGCCTACCAAGGTGTGATTGATGACCTCGACTTCTGTCGCTTCGCCGAGCTTCGGCGATCTTGCTCTGTTGCCTGCCGTTCTCTCCGCTGTGGAAACACTGGGCTACGAGATTCCTTCCCCCATCCAGATGCAGACCATTCCTGCACTGCTGGAAGGGCGTGACATGCTGGGCCAGGCCCAGACCGGCACCGGCAAGACCGCTGCCTTCGCACTGCCGATTCTGTCTCGGCTGGAGCTGACCCGTCGTGAGCCCCAGGTGCTGGTCATGGCCCCGACCCGTGAACTGGCCCAGCAGGTTGCCATGTCGTTCAGCAAGTACGGCCAGAACCTCAAGGGCCTGGAAGTCGCCACTCTTTGCGGCGGCCAGGAATACCGTGAGCAGCTGGGTGCCCTGAAGCGTGGCGCCCAGGTCGTGGTCGGCACCCCCGGCCGCATCATCGATCACCTGGATCGCGGTAGCCTCAAGCTCGACGGTCTCTCTGCCCTGGTGCTCGACGAAGCCGACGAGATGCTGCGCATGGGCTTCATCGACGACGTCAAGCGCGTCGTCGCCGATACGCCCAAGGATGCCCAGCGGGTCTTCTTCTCCGCGACGCTTCCGACCGAGATCGAGCGTATCGTCAACCGCTACCTGGTCGATCCGGTCAAGGTGGCCATCGAGGCCAGCGCCGGCACGGCCGCCAGCATCGACCAGCGCCTGGTGCGTGTCGAAGGCGGCGCCAAGCTGGAAGCGCTGTCGCGTATCCTCGAGGTCGAGCCGGTCGATGGCGCCATCGTCTTCGTGCGGACGCGTGCTGCCTGTACCACCCTGATGGAGCAGCTCTCCGCCCGCGGCGTGAACGTGGCGAGCCTCTCCGGTGACCTGGATCAGAGCCTGCGCGAGCGTACCATCACTCGCCTCAAGCGCGGCAAGGTCGATGTGCTGATCGCTACCGACGTGGCTGCCCGCGGCCTCGACGTGTCACGCATCACCCACGTCATCAACTATGACCTGCCCCAGGACAGCGAGGCCTACACTCACCGTATCGGCCGTACTGGCCGTGCGGGCCGCACCGGCATCGCGATCACCTTCGTCGGCTCTCGCGAGATGCGCAAGGTGCGCTGGATGGAGCAGGCCACCGGTCAGCACATGGCCGATATGCCGATCCCCGACGAAGCCGCCATCCGCTCCCACCGGGATGACGCTTTCTTCCTGCGTACCCAGGGTGCGCTGACCGCCGGTGCCGAGGAGCAGCGTTCGCTGATCGAGCGCCTGGTCGCCGAAGGGCATGACCCGATCGAGCTGGCCTGTGCCTTTGCCGCCATGGCCCGCGCCGACGAAGCACCCATCGGCCGCATGCAGCCGCCGCGCAAGGAGCGCACCGAGCGTGAGCCGCGTGACGGCAAGCCGGCGGCGCGTCGCGAGCGTGGCCCCAGCGAGGGCATGACCCGCTATCGTGTCGCCGTGGGTCACAAGGATGGCGTCAAGCCGGGCCAGCTGGTCGGTGCCCTGGCCAATGAAGGGGGCATCGAAGGTGCTCGCATCGGCCGCATCGACATTCGCAACGCCTTCTCCGTGGTGGAGTTGCCGAGCTCGCTGCCGGCCAGCATCCTCGAGAAGATGGCCCGTGCCCGCGTCGCCGGTCGTCCGCTGGAAATCAGCGAAGACGCCGGTGCCACTGCCGAGCGTGCTCCGCGTCGTCGCCAGGATGGGGATGCCCCGATCCGCCGCCGCAATACGGCGTAAGTCCCCATGATCGTTTAGGCGATCGAGGACGCAACAACCCAGGCCGGTTACCCGGCCTGGGTTTTTTTGTGCCCGTGCCAGTAGCTAGCGCTGGTGCGCCAGCCATTGGCGAATGCCGAAGGTCCACGGTGGCAGTTTGTCGGAGTGGTCCACGCGATTGACCAGGGCACCGAGCGAGGGCGTGGCGATGATGACGCGGTCGCCGATGTGATGGGTAAAGCCATGGCCTTCGCCGTCGCGATCCTGAATCGGCGAGAACATGGTGCCAAGGAACAGCATGAAGCCGTCCGGGTACTGGTGATGGGCACCGATGGTCTGCTGGACCAGATCCAGCGGGTCGCGACTGATTTCGCGCATGTCGCTCTCGCCTTCGAGAAGGAAATCGTCGTCCTCGCCTTCGATGCGCAGCGATACCCGGGCCTGCCGAACGCTGTCGAGGGTGAAGCGTTCATCGAACAAGCGAATGAATGGGCCGATGGAGCAGGAAGCGTTGTTGTCCTTGGCCTTGCCCAGCAGCAGGGCGCTGCGCCCTTCCACATCGCGAAGGTTGACATCGTTGCCCAGGGTGGCGCCCCTTGGCTCGCCCTTGGCATCTACCGCCAGAACGATCTCCGGCTCGGGGTTGTTCCATTGCGAAGCGGGGTGCAGGCCCACGCGAGCGCCGAAGCCTACTGATGAAAACGGCTGTGCCTTGGTGAATACCTCGGCGTCGGGACCAAGGCCCACCTCCATGTATTGGGACCAGGCACCACGCGCCTGCAGGGCTTTCTTCAATGCCATGGCTTCGTCTGAGCCTGGCGCAATACGCGACAGGTCCTGGCCGATCACCTCGTTGAGTTCGGCCCGCAGCTGGCCGGCCCTGCCCGCATCGCCACCCGCCTGCTCCTCGATGACCCGCTCCAGCAGGCTGACCGCAAAGGTCACGCCACAGGCCTTGATCGCCTGCACGTCACAGGGTGCGAGCAGGTAGGGAGTGACCTGTGGCTCAGCCAGCGAATTTTCCAGCAGCGCCTCGATCGGGCCCAGCGACTCACCCTCGATTGTGCGGACAAAATCGGCGGCATCGTCGCGGTCGAGGAGGTCGGCCATGCAGTTGCAATGGGACGAAATATCAATGATTTCGCCTCTCCGAACCATAATTAGTGCAGGACCGGCCTTTCTCGAACGCGTGGCGTCACGCCACGCGCGGCCGACCAGTAAGGCGGCGTCAAGGTCCTGTGGAAGCAGGTTTCTAGTCATGAGTGCGTTCATGTTCATGCCTCAGGTTTGCCATCGACCAACCGTGACACCCGCCAGGGGTTTCCGTCACGCAACACCTCGGGCAGCAGCTCGCCGGGCAGCGCCTGGTAGCACACCGGGCGCAGGAAGCGGTAGATCGCCGCGCTGCCCACCGAGGTGGTGCGTGCGTCGGAAGTGGCCGGGTAGGGACCACCGTGGACCATGGCGTGGCACACTTCCACCCCGGTGGGCCAGCCGTTGGCCAGGATTCGGCCCGCCTTGCGTTCGAGGATCGGCAGCAGCGCTTTTGCGACCTCCAGGTCGCCATCGTCCATCTGCAGCGTGGCAGTGAGCTGGCCTTCGAGCTGGGCCGCCACCTGTCGCATCTCGCCTTGGTCGGCACACTCGATCACCAGCGAGGTAGCGCCGAAGACCTCTTCCTGCAGCTCGGGGTCATTGAGGAAGGCCTGGGCCGAGGTGACGAACAGACCCGCCTGGCACGGATGGGCCGATTCCCCGGCCTGGCCGCGGCCCGCTTCGCTTACCTTGGCATTCGAGGCGAGCCGACTGACACCCTGTTCATAGGCGTCGTGAATACCCGGCGTCAGCATGGTCTGGGCAGCGCTGCCCTTCACGGCGTTGCCCGCGGCCTCGACGAAGGCATCAAGCTCGGGGCTCTTCACGCCGATGACCAGCCCCGGGTTGGTGCAGAACTGCCCGGCCCCCATGTTGAGCGAGCCGACGAAGCCCTCGGCGATCTTGTCGCCGCGGGCCTTCAAGGCTTC
>SKVX01000308.1 GCA_007129225.1 Halomonas sp. | reverse complement strand
CCGTGGGGCTGGCCATACCAGCTTGCCCACTCCTCGGCGTCACGCAGCCGGAAGTCCGCTGAGAGGTCGATGATGCGGGTACCCTTGGCCAGCAGTTCCCCGGCCAGGGTGTGGGCCACACCGTGGGGGGTGGCGAAGAACACCGCATCGCAGGCGCCCAGCCGTTCGGCATCAGGCTCGCAGAAGGCCAGGTCATCGTAATGGCCGCGCAGGTTGGGGTACATCTCGCTGACGCCCATGCCTGCCTCGGATCGTGAGGTGATGGTCTCGACCTCGACACCGGGGTGCTGAGCCAGCAGCCTGAGCAGTTCGACGCCGGTATAACCGGTGCCGCCGACGATTCCGACCTTGATCACGATGGACTCCTCTTGTTGGGCCAGAGCTTTTTAAGCCATAGAGATATTGGCCTCATGCCCTGACACTGGGACCACTCTGTCCGAATATGATACACAAGAGAGAGGGCTGCGACCCAGCCGTCCCCGGAAAACTCTTCGACAGGAAAACCGCCGTGCCGCTCCCGTCACTGCCCGACCTGACCCTGGAAGGATTTCGCCGCAAGCTGGCCAATGTAGACGCCCTGCCCCAGCTCTGCGTGCTGGGCGTTTTGTCCGGACTGTTGACCGGCGCCGTGATGGTCGGATTCCGCCTGCTGCTGGACCTGGGAGCACTGACCTTCATGCCCGACGGCGATCCCGAGAATTTCGAGGGACTCTCGCCGCTCCTGCGCTCTTCCCTTCCCCTGCTGGCGGTCCTGATCATCGGCATCTTCCTGTGGCGCCAACCCCCGGCCGCTCGCAAGATGGGGGTGGGCCATGTCATCGAGCGCCTCTCCTATCACCAGGGTCGCTTCCCCCTGCGCAACTGGATCAACCAATGGTGGGTCGGCGTGGTCTCGGTGATCGGCGGCTTGTCGGCGGGCCGTGAAGGCCCTGCCATCCACCTCGGTGCGGCGGCGGCCAGCGGCATCGGTCAGCGGTTGCGCCTTCCCCATAACAGCCTGCGCGTGCTGGTGGCCTGTGGCACTGCGGCGGGAATATCGGCCTCCTTCAATACGCCGATCGCCGGGGTGATCTTCGCCATGGAAGTGGTGATGCTGGAGTACACCATCGTCGGTTTCATGCCGGTTATTCTCGCCTCCACCATGGGTGCGCTGGTGGCCATGCTGGTCTACGGGTCGGAGCCCGCCTTCCAGGTGCCCAGCGTCAGCATGGGGTCTCTGATGAACCTGCCCTGGATCGTGGTCACGGCGCTGTTCATCGGCTTGCTGGCGGGTCTTTTCATTCATGTGGCGAAAAGTACCACCATCCGGGAGCTACCGGTGTGGCTGAGACTGACGCTGGTGGCGGTGGCCACGGCCGGCGTGGCCTGGTGGTACCCCGAGGTACAGGGTATCGGCTATGACAGCCTGGATGCCTCTCTGACCGGTCACCTGGCCGTGGATGTGCTGTTTGCCCTGGTGTTGGGCAAGCTGCTGCTGACCGGCCTTACCGTGGCCAGCGGCATTCCCATTGGCATCATCGGCCCGGTCCTGGTGGTGGGCGCCGCCGCGGGAGCCCTCGCCGGCCTGGTCGGGGCCCAGCTGTGGCCTCAGCTCGCGGCCGAACCGGGTTTCTATGCCATGCTGGGCATGGCGGCGATGATGGGAGCGGTACTCCAGGCGCCGCTCGCCGCACTGATGGCGCTGCTCGAGCTCACCCACAATCCCAATATCATTCTTCCCGGCATGCTGGCGGTGGTCGTTTCCGGGTTGACGGCCCGTCAGCTATGCCGATGTGACGGCTTCTTCGTCAGTGTCACTCGCCAGGGGCTACACCCCCTGCAGCAGCCACTCATGCAGGCCCTTTCCCGGGTGTCGGTACCCGCGGTGATGGAGCGCAGCCTGGTGCGTACCCAACGCATGGTGACCAAGGAGCAGGCTCGTGCCCTGCTCGACGCCAAGCCGGTATGGATCCTGATCATGCGCTCGACCGATGACAAGCCGACCCTGGCGCTCAAGGCGGCGGATCTGGCTCGGGCACTGATGGACGAACAGCTGGCCGAGGAGGTCGAAACCGCCGGCGAGCTGATCGATCTGCTTGAGGTGCCCGGCCAGCGACTGGAGATGGCACCGATCCACCTGCAGGCGACGCTGTCGGAGGCCTTTGAGCGCCTCAACGACCAGGCGGTGGATGCGCTCTATGTGGAGCATGGGCATAGACCCAAGCAGAAGCGGATTTCCGGTATCATCACCCGCGGTGCCATTGAACGTTACTATTCGCTCAAGTAATCCTTCGCTCAAGTAGTCATTCCCTTGAGCAGGCATTCGCGCCCATGATCGATATCTCATCGACTCGCCCCCGTCAGGAGACCTCATGTACCTGTGGCTGAAGGCTTTGCACATCGTTGCCGTGATCACCTGGTTCGCGGCGATGTTTTACCTGCCGCGACTCTACGTCTACCATGCCATGGCCCGCGACAAGGGCGAGCAGCAGGCCATCGATTACTTCATGGTGATGGAGCGAAAGCTCTATCGGGGCATCATGACGCCCTCCATGATCGCCGTGCTGGGACTGGGCATCTGGCTGCTCTACCTGATGCCACACTGGCTCGGCATGGGCTGGATGCACGTCAAGCTGCTGTTGGTCCTGCTGCTGGTGATCTACCACCATGTCTGTCTGATCTACCTGAAACAGTTTGCCGATGGGCGCTGCAAGCGCAGCCACGTCTACTTCCGCTGGTTCAATGAGTTGCCGGTGATCGCGCTGCTGGCCATCGTCCTCCTCGCCGTGCTCAAGCCGTTCTGACATGGGCGAACGCATGTCATCTCCACCGGTCGTGCTGATAATGGCGGGACATGACCCCACCGGCGGCGCCGGGCTGGTTGCCGACAGTGAAGCCGTGGCGGCGTGCGGCGGCTGGGGCGTCACAATCCCGACCGCGCTGACGGTACAGAACTGCCGTGACGTCGATCGCGTGGTGCCGGTCGATGCTCGACTGATCCGCGAGATGGGCGACGCCCTCGGTGAATTCTCCATCGCGGCCATCAAGGTGGGCCTGATCGCGAGTGTCGAAGTACTGGATGCCGTGGTGGATATCGTTCGCGCCCACCCGGGGGTCCCGGTGGTGGTCGATCCGGTGCTCAAGGCAGGGGGAGGAAGTGAGTTATCCACAACCGCTCTGCTGGATGCATTTCGTGGGCGATTGCTCCCGCTGGTGGATATTCTGACACCCAATCGGCTGGAATTGGCACGCTTGGCGGGTAGCGAGGAGAGCAACGACATGGCCCGGGCGGAGCGACTGCTGGCGCTCGGTTGTCGTGCGCTGATGGTGACGGGAACCGATGACCCTGACGGAGAGGTGCCGTCAGACCAGGTCCAACAGGTACTGTATTCTCGTGAGCCGAGTGTTTGCTGGCGATGGCCCCGCCTGTCGGGCCACTACCATGGCTCGGGCTGTACCCTTGCCGCTGCCCTGGCGGCGCGGCTGGCACAAGGAGAGCCGCTGCGGGATGCCTGCGAGCAGGCCCAGTCGTTCACCTGGCAGGCACTGGCCAACGGGTGGTGCCCGGGTAGCCACCAGTCATTGCCCCGACGAAGCGATAGTTGCTCCTTCCACTTGACCGGTGGCAAGGCGAGGCGGCTTGGCAGTCGTCCGGACTGGCCATGTACCCCCGGGCCAGACAGAATGACCCGACGCTTGACCGATTCCCGTGACATGACCGCAGATCACGGGTTATCCAGTACTCATGAAAAGGTTATCCCAGATTCTATCCACAGCCTGGCAGTATCCGGCGGGAT